>CALXFD010000016.1 GCA_944387495.1 uncultured Clostridia bacterium
GGAGGTGTAAGTGCAGTAATGTATTAAGCTGACCAATACTAATAAATCGAGGGCTTAACCACAATTAAAAAAAAGAAAAAGTCATCGAAACTAAAACATTTTTCATCTATGTATTTTTGAGTGTGCTATGCATACAATAATTTTCTAGTGATGATGACATTTAGGGAAATACCTGTTCCCATTCCGAACACAGAAGTCAAGCCTAAATGTGCCGAAAATACTTGCGGGTTACCCTGCTGGGAAGATAGGTTGTCGCTAGTTTTTTTTATTTTATAATATGTGTTATTAAATTTTTATAAATTATAGATAATTATTTTATATATTACAGTAAAATAATATCAAATATTCAAAAAACAATATTAATATGTAAGGATATATAAATATAAAAAATATTTTATAAGATTAATTATATAATTTTACATATTAATATTGTTAATATATAAAAAGAAGGAGATATATGAAAAATTTATATGAAAAAATAGGAACAAATAAAAATGCAGTTATCTATACATCGAAAAGAAAAAGAACTAATAGTGAAATGCAAAGATTTATAAAAGACAAAACACAAGAAAAAGTTAATAGATTAAAAGCAAAGTTAAAGTATTATGATTTATCAGAAGAAGAAATAAAAGAAATTAAATCTCAAATAATAGAGACAATATTTGCAGGAAAAGAATTGCTAGATATACAAGTAATGGATGCATACAATACATTATTAGAAGATAGAACTTTTAATGAAAGTGATATGATGATAGACATTGAAGAAAACGATACAGAGACTGATTTATTTGATGAAAATGAAAAAGATGCATATAAATTATTTGGTCTAACAAAAAAGTATTGTATGGCAAGAAATGCTAATAAATTAGATGAGATGATTAAGCAAAGAAAAGAAGGTTATATAAAATTAGCAAAAAATTATATAAAAGAAGTTCCAGATTCACAAAGAGATAGAACAAAAATAAAAATTAATAAAATAATAAAAGGGATAGAAGAAGCATATTCAAAAATTAAAGATTCAAAATCAAGAGAAAGATATAATCGTGAGTTAGAAAAAATAGCGCATGATAAAATAATGGAAGACTTATTAAGTGATATAGCTAAATATTATGATGCAAGAGCTTTTTATAATAAAGAATTAATTAGTAAAAAAACACCTCCAATATGTGTTCCAATAGTGAATGAAAAAATGGTGTTTTATAGAAAAGATGGACAAAAAATAAATTTAATTAAAACAGGTAGATTACTATATTGTGATAATAAAGAAATTGCAAAGATGAAATTATCTAGATATAAAATAAAAAGAAATATAGATGGAAAAGAAATTGAAAATATAGTTTATTGCGATTTAGAAAATCTAGAAACCAATATAGCTAATGAAGCAAATTTTTCTGAAAAAGATGAAAATTACATAGATTATGTTGTAAATCATTTATTATCAGAAGAAAGCATAACAGCATGTGATTTTTTTAATCATGGGTATTTAGGAGAAGTAAGAAAAGCTCAAAACGGAAAATATTATACATCATTTGAAAATGTAGATGATTTATCAGCTGTTTTCAAGTTATATGAAAATTCTAAAATGTTAGAGAAGAAATATGAAGAGGAGGAAAGATAAATGTCAGAAAAAGTAATGTGGAAACCAGGTACATTTATATATCCAATACCAGCAGTAATGGTAAGCTGTGGAACTATGGAAAAGGCAAATATAATAACTGTTGCTTGGACAGGAATATTAAACACAAATCCAGCAATAGTATATATATCTGTTAGACCAACTAGATATTCATATAATTTAATAAAAGAACAAGGAGAATTTGTAATAAATTTAACAACAAAAGACTTAGTAAGAGCAACAGACTGGTGTGGAGTAAAAACAGGAGCAAAAGTTGATAAATTCAAAGAAATGAAATTACATAAACAAAAAGCAAATTTTGTAAAATGCCCAATGATAAAAGAAAGCCCAGTATCAGTAGAATGTAAAGTAAAAGAAATAAAAGAATTAGGGTCACACCATGTATTTGTAGCAGAAGTTTTAGCTATAAATGCAGCTCAA
Source organism: uncultured Clostridia bacterium (assembly GCA_944387495.1). GTDB lineage: Bacteria > Bacillota > Clostridia > TANB77 > CAG-508 > CAG-269. The sequence continues at coordinate 2,057 of CALXFD010000016.1, forward strand.
AAATATATTGATGAAAAAGGTGCTTTTGATATATCAAAATGTGATTTAATAGCATATGCAAATGGAGGATATTATTCATTAGGAAAAAAGGTTGGGAAATTTGGATTTTCAGTTGCAAAGAAAAAGAAAAATATTCGCAAAAAGCATTGACATAAAGGAAAAAAGATGGTAAAATATTCTAGCATATGTAATTACGTACATATGCTCACATCGTTTAAAAAAGTAATGTAAAAATTCGGAGGTGTATAAAGATGGCAGCAAAAGGTCCAAGAGAAAACATAACATTAGAATGTACAGAATGTAAAAGAAGAAATTATATGACATCTAAGAACAAAAGAAATAATACAGATAGATTAGAAATAGTAAAATATTGCAAATTCTGTAAAAAACGTACAACACATAAAGAAACAAAATAATAGTACAAGCTATTTTAAGGAGGAAATAAAATGGCTAAAAAAGATATAAAGACAAATGGTAAAGAAAATAAAAAAGAAAAAGAAAACAAAAATAAAAAAAGTTTTTTTAAAGGTTTAAAAGCTGAATTAAAAAAAGTTATATGGCCAACACCAAAACAATTATTTAATAACACAGTAGCAGTAATAACAATCGTTTTAGTAACTGCATTAATTGTTTTTGTATTAGATTTAACTTTTGAAGCAATTAACAGAAATGGAATAGATAAAATAAAAGAATCTGTTCAAACTTTAAATTCTGAAAATAATGAAACAAGTGATAATACAGTAGAAACTAATACAACAGAAAACACAGAAGATACAAATACTTCTGAAAATACAGACAATGCATACAACACAGATGCTTCAAATAGCACAGAAGAAACAAACAACACAGAAAATACAGAAGCACAAGAAAATACTGCACAATAAAGTAACAAATAATAATTAAATTGAGGAGGCCTAAAAACATGTCTCAAAAAGATTATGATATGGTACCTAGATGGTATGTTGTACATACTTATTCTGGATATGAAAACAAAGTAAAAAAAGACCTTGAAAATACAATAAAAAATAGAGAATTAGAAGACTATTTCTTTGATATAATTGTCCCAATGGAAGAACAAATAGAAATAAAAGACGGAAAAAGAAAAGTTAATCTAAAAAAAGTTTTTCCAGGATATGTTTTAATCAAAATGATAGTAACAGAACAATCTTGGTACATCGTTAGAAATACAAGAGGTGTAACAGGTTTTGTTGGTTCAGGTACAGACCCAATTCCATTAACAGAAGAAGAAATTAGAAATATGGGATTTGAAGATGTAGCTGTAAATGTAGATTATGATGTAAATGAACAAGTACAAGTAATGAATGGTCCTTTTGAAGGATTTGTTGGAACAGTTCAAGAAATTAATAAAGAAAAACATAAAGTAAAAGTTTTAGTTTCAATGTTTGGTAGAGAAACACCGGTTGAACTAGAATTTTCACAAGTACAAAAATTAAAATAAAAAGGAGGCGCCATAACCATGGCAGAAAAAGAAGTAACAAATATTATTAAATTACAAATAGAAGCTGGTAAAGCAACACCAGCTCCACCAGTAGGACCAGCGTTAGGTTCAAGTGGTGTAAACATTATGCAATTCGTAAAAGAATTCAATGATAGAACTGCAAATCAACCTGGAATGATAATACCAGTAGTTATAACAGTATATAAAGATAAATCATTTGACTTTATAACAAAAGTACCACCAGTAGCAGTTTTAATTAAAAAAGCAATAAAAATTCAAAAAGGTTCAGGAAAACCAAATAGAGAAAAAGTTGCTAAAATAACAAAAGCACAAGTAAAAGAAATAGCTGAACAAAAAATGCCAGACTTAAATGCAGCTTCATTAGAAACAGCAATGAGCATGGTAGAAGGAACAGCTAGATCTATGGGCGTAGTTGTTACAGAATAATTTTGATATATTTTAAAATATATAAATAAAAATTGGGAGAGTAAAAAACTCGATAAAACCAAAGGAGGAATAAAAAAATGAAAAGAGCAAAAAGATATGTAGAAAGCGCAAAATTAGTAGACAAAACAAAATTATATGATGTAAAAGAAGCATTAGACATCATAGAAAAAATGCCAAAACCAAAATTTGATGAAACAGTTGAATTACATGTTAAATTAGGTGTAGATTCAAAACATGCAGACCAACAAGTAAGAGGTACAGTAGTACTTCCAAATGGTACAGGTAAAACACAAAGAGTTTTAGTATTTGCAAAAGGACCAAAAGCAGAAGAAGCTGAAAAAGCAGGAGCTGACTTTGTTGGAGCAGAAGAATTAATACCAAAAATCCAAAATGACAACTGGTTTGATTATGATGTAGTAGTTGCAACACCAGACATGATGGGAGTTGTAGGAAGATTAGGTAAAGTATTAGGACCAAAAGGATTAATGCCAAACCCAAAATCAGGAACAGTTACAATGGATGTAACAAAAGCTATTAGTGAAATTAAATCAGGTAAAGTTGAATACAGATTAGATAAAACTAATATTATTCACTTAGGATTTGGTAAAGTTTCATTTGGTGCAGACAAATTAGCAGAAAACTATGAAACAATAATGAATGCTATAATAAAAGCAAAACCAGCAGCAGCAAAAGGACAATATATTAAAAGTGTAGCAATAGCTACAACAATGGGACCAAGCTTATTTATAGACCAAAAATAATATATAAAACAAATAAAGATATTATATGATAATAAAGCCAAAGACAGTAGGCAAAAAATAAGACCTACCGAGGTATAAAGCTCATAATAATAAATATTATGCACTCTTTATATCTCGAAATGTAGGTATAAAGAGTGTTATTTATTTTTAAATATATATAATTTCTCATATATATTTCAAAAGAGAAATATCAATAGGAGGTGAAAAAATAAATGGCAAGTGAAAAAATACTAAACCAAAAGAAAGAAGAAGTATCAAAATTAGCAGAAGAAATGAAAGCAGCTAAATTAATACTTTTAGTAGATTACAGAGGAATCAATGTTACAGATGTAACAAATTTAAGAACAGAATTAAGAAACATTAATTCAAAATATGCAGTTATAAAAAATAATATAACAAGAAGAGCATTAGCTGAATGTGGAATTGAAGGTTTAGAAGAACAACTAGAAGGACCAACAGCAGTTATAATGAATAATGAAGATTATTTAGAATCTGCAAAAGTTATTTACAATTTCAGCAAAAACAATGATTACTACAAAATTAAAGGTGGAGTAATAGATGGAAAAGTAATGACAGCAGAAGAAATAATCACATTAGCAAAATTACCATCAAGAGAAACATTATTATCTATGCTTGCAGGAGCTTTACTTGGAAATATTTCAAAAGTTGCAGTTGCACTTGATCAAGTAAGAATTCAAAAAGAATCAGGAGCAGAAACACCAGTTGAAGCACCAGCAGAAGCTTAATGTATAGTAAAGTGTAAAAATAAAAACTAAAAAATATTTAAAAAATAAAACTAAATTAAAATAGTTAAAAAATATTAAAAAGTATTAAACAAAATTAAAAATTATTTATGAAATAAAAAATTAATTAGGAGGATTTTAAAATGGAAAAAATAGAAAAATTAATTGAAGAAATAGACAACTTAACAGTTGTTGAATTAGCTGACTTAGTTAAAGCTATTGAAGAAAAATATGGAGTATCAGCAGTAGCTGCAGCAGCACCAGCAGCAGGTGCAGCAGCAGGAGAAGCAGCAGCTGAAAAATCATCTTTTGATGTTGTATTAGCATCAGCAGGAGATCAAAAAATAAAAGTTATCAAAGTTGTTAGAGATGCAACAGGATTAGGATTAAAAGAAGCAAAAGAATTAGTTGACGGAGCTCCAAAAACAGTTAAAGAAGGAGTTTCAAAAGAAGAAGCAGAAGACTTAAAAGCAAAATTCGCAGAAGTTGGAGCTGTTGTAGAATTAAAATAAGATAATTAAAAAATTAGGCACTACTTAATTAAAAAGTAGTGCTTATTTTTTATTTACTATTTTTTCAAAATATGTAGAAATAAATCTTAAAATATTATATAATGCTGGTATAAAGAAAAGGGGTGATTATTATGAAATACATTGGAATAGTTGTAGCAATGGACGAGGAAAGAGAAGAAATTCTTGAACTAATGACAAATGTACAAGTTAAACAAATTTACAATTTACGTTTCTTAACAGGAAAAATTAATAACAGAGATTGTATATTAATTAAAAGCGGAGTTGGAAAAGTTAACGCTGCAAGAACTACACAAGTATTATTAGATAATTTTGAAGTAGAATTTGTTATAAACGCAGGAGCAGCAGGTGCAGTAAATTATTTATTAAATATTGGAGATATTGTAATTGCAAAACATGTTGTTCAACACGATTTTGACATTACTGCATTTGGACATAGTAAAGGATATATTACAGGAGTAGGGGATAAAGTACAATGTGATTTAGGTTTAGTATCTGCTTTTGAAAATATGCTTAAAAATATGCCAGAATTATCATATAATATTAAACTTGGTATTGTAGCATCAGGAGATATTTTCTGTACAAGTATAGATATGAAAAATAAGATAAATTCTAAATTTAATGCAGATGTAGTTGATATGGAATGTGCAGCAGTTGGACAAGTTTGTTATTTAGATAGTATCCCATTTATAAGTATAAGATGTATTTCAGACGTACCTGACGGACAAAATGAGAAGACTTTTGATGATAATTTAAAACTAGCATCTAAAAGATGTGCAAAATTGATTTATGATTTTTGTAAATAGATACTAAAATAAGTGAACATATAGCAAATATTAAAAAAACATATATACTGAATATAATAATAAGAATAGAAATTAAATGAATAATTTATAATTTTTGGTAAATATTAAAATATAGATTTTAATAATTTGATATTTTATAAAAATATATTATAAAATAATAAAGAAAAACTTTTAATAATATGGTATTTTTTATAAAAATAATATTTTAATATATTGATTATAATTTTATTGCATAGGAAAATATATATAATTCTATGCAAATAAGAAAGGATAAAGCCTTTCATATAAATATTATATTTAGGAGGAAAAGTTATATGGAAAGAAAAGTTAAAGTTGTTCAATATGGTGCAGGCAAAATGAGTGTATACACAATGAGATATGTGTATGAAAAAGGAGCAGAAATTGTAGGAGCAATTGATATAAATCCAGATATAATTGGAAAAGACATTGGAGAAATAATGGGATGTGAAAATAAAGGAATAAAAGTAGAAAGTATTGAAAATGCAGAAAAAGTTTTAAAAGATACAAAACCAGATATAGTAATAGTAACTACAATGAGTTTAATTAAAGATGTAGAAGATGCTTTAATGCTATGTGCAAAATTAGGAATAAATGCAATTACTACATGTGAAGAAGCATTTTATCCACAAAATTCAAATCCAGGTATTACAACTAAAATAGATGAGTTAGCAAAACAAACAGGTGCTACAATTACAGGTAGTGGATATCAAGATATATATTGGGGACAATTAATATCAAGTATAGCTGGTTCAACTCATAAAATAACAAAAATAAAAGGAAGTTCTAGCTATAATGTAGAAGACTATGGTATTGCACTTGCAAAAGCACATGGAGCAGGTTTAACATTAGAAGAATTTGATAAACAGGTAGCTTCTCTTGATAGAATTTCAGATGAAGAAAGACAAGAGGTTATAAATAAGGGAGAATATTTGCCATCATATATGTGGAATGTTAATGGATGGTTATGTGCAAAATTGGGATTAACAGTTGAGTCACAAACACAAAAAACAGTTCCACAAACTTATAAAGATGATATAGAATCATCAACACTTGGAATGACAGTAAAGGCAGGAACAGCGACTGGTATGAGTGCTGTTGTTACAACTACAACAAAAGAGGGTATAACATTAGAAACTCAATGTATAGGTAAAGTATATTCACCAGAAGATTTTGATAAGAATGAATGGACGATAGAGGGTGAACCAAATACAACTTTGATTATAAATAGACCTTCAACAGTGGAACTTACATGTGCATCTGTTGTGAATAGAATACCTGATGTTATAAATGCAAGGGCTGGGTATGTGCCAACAGAAGAAATGGGAGAATTGAATTATAGAACAAAATCTTTGAATGAATATGTAAAATAGCCATATATATAAATAGGCCGTCCAGAAGGCAACTATATAATATTTTTATTTTTTATAAATACCTTGTGTGTCGCAACCTTTGAAAGAAAAAGGGTAGGTTGCTCCAATGCTACTTGCTAGCGCTCGTTTGGTCGCTTACGCGGTATTTATAAAAAATAAAAATATTATATAGTTGCCTTCTGGACTACTCTACAAAATTGTAATTGTATTACTCTATAAGTATAAATTTAAAAAAGGTATACACAATTTAGAAGAAATATGTTATAATATATGTAGAGTATTTTTGTACGGAGGTAAAAAGTTATGTTTGAGAGTAAATATAGTAAAGTATTAACTGTTATATTAGTTATAGTAATAATTGCAATATTAGGTCTATTAGGATTTTTAGGATATGATTGGTATAAAAATTATTTCTTAGAAAATGATGCAGAAAAATTTGTTCAAGATTATGCAAATAATAATCAAAGTAGTAGTGATGAGGGACAAAATACTACTTCTGATGAAAATGCAACAAACCCAATAGATAGTATTGAAAAGGTTGATAATAGTTCTACTAGTGGGAATAGTAAACCACAATATAAAGGATTTAATGTTATAGGAACAATGGAGATTCCAGCTACTAATTTTAGTTATCCAATATTAGAAGCTCCACCTAGCAAGAAGGCAATAGAAACATCAGTTGCTATGTTATATGGTGCAGGGGTTAACCAAGTTGGAAATACAGTTATTATAGGACATAATTATAGAAATGGATTGTTTTTCTCAAATAATAAAAAATTAAATAATGGAGATAAAATCTACATAACTGATAATGATGGTAATACATTAACATATACAATTTATAATAAATTCGAAACAACACCAGAAGATACAAGTTTCTATCAAAGAGATACTAATGGAAAACCAGAAGTAACATTATCAACTTGTACAGATGATAGTAAAGCAAGATTAATTATATTAGCAAGAGCAGACTAAATTGAATAGTAAATAAATAAAAAAATCCAATAAAAATATTTTTATTGGATTTTTTTATTTTAATTTAAAACTACATTTCTTGATTTCCAGGTAGGAAATAATCAACTACACCGTAGATTAAAGCACCTATTATAGCAGCTATCCATGATATAGAATAACCAGCTACAAAGAATTGAGTAACATATAAAGTTATAGCAGCTAATGCAAATCCGACAAAACCTTTACCGAAAGGACTTGCATGTAGACCAGTGAATTTTACAAGTAAATAGTCTATTACAGATAAAACAACAGCTGCTATAATTAATGACCAAATATTATTAATAGTAAATCCAGGTGTAAAAAATGCAGTGATTGCTAAGACAATTGCAGCAGCTACAAGTCTACCAACAATTTGCCAAACTGTGGAAGTTTTTGACCTAGTACCATTTTGAGTTTCTGACATTTTTAAAACCCTCCTTATTTTAATGTATGGATTTTTGATATAAAAATAATATATCAAAAATGCAATAAGAACTTTTATACTAGAATATCAGAAGAAAAATTTGATAATCTAAAATTAGATAAAATAAAGTTCTAAAATTATTATTAACAAAAAATAATAATTTATTCATAAATAATTGTATAAAAAATTTAAAAAATGTAAAAAATAAAAATAAAAAAGTAGGTGTTATTTTGCTAATAATATTTTTTAGATCAATAATTTTATACATAATAGTATTAATAGTTATGAGATTAATGGGGAAGAGAGAGATAAGCCAATTGCAACCTTTTGAATTGGCTATTTCGATAATGATAGCTGATTTAGCCTCAGTTCCTATGAGTGATATAGGAATACCTATATTTAATGGTATAATACCAATTTGTGGATTGTTGCTTATGCATTTATTAATTTCAATGCTAAATATGAAAAGCTTAAAAGCAAGAGAAATAATATGTGGAAAACCAACAATATTAGTGTATAGAGGTAAGATTGATGAAAAAGCACTAAAAAAGGAAAGATTTACAATAAATGAATTACAAGAACAGTTAAGAATAAATAATGTAATAAATTTAGGTGATGTGGAATTTGCAATTTTAGAGACTAGTGGACAAATTACTGTTATACAAAAACCAGAAAAGAGAAATACAATTCCACAAGATTTTAATATAGTTCCTGAATATGAAGGTATACCATATGATTTAGTAATTGATGGAAAAGTGATGGAGAAAAATTTAAGAAAAATAGGGAAAGATTATAATTGGCTAAAAAAACAGGTAAAGGAATTTGGTATAAAACCAGAAGAGGCATTAGTGGTAACAATTGATGGCAAAGGACAATTTTTTTGTCAAGAAAAAGAGGGGAGAAAAGGAAGATAAAAATGTTTAAAGAAACATTGATATGTGTGTCTATTATTATTTTAATATTACTGGGGAATATGATAACAAATAAATATACAATAAAATCGATAGAATCTCTTTCTAATAAATTAGAAGAAGTAAAGATAAGTATTAATGAAAATAAAGAAAAAGAAGATACACAAAAAAATATTGAAGAAATGCTTTCAGATTTCAATAGCAGACATGATAAATTAGCAATATATATAGAACATGCAGAGATTGAAAAAGTTGAGTTAGAATTAGAAAGTATGCAAAGTTATTTTGAAGAAGAGGATAATAAAAAGACAATTACCCAAATAGATAAAAGCGTATTTTTATTAAAACATTTAGAGGATAAATATGCATTTAATTTACCAAATATTTTTTAAAAAATAAGAGTAATTTACAAATATAAAATAGAAAATATATAGAATAATTTATACTTATTTATATTTTAAAATTTAATTAAAGGCAAGCAAAAAAATTAGTAAAGAATTAATCTTTACTAATTTCTGCGTATTTTTTTAATTTTTCATAAACTAATGCATTAACAGTACCAGCTGGGAAGTGACCATCTTTATCTTTTTTACCAGCAGGAACACCTGTTAAAACTTCGATACCTTCTTCAATAGTAGAAATAGAATAAATATGGAATAATTTATTTTTTACAGCTTCTAAAATTTCATCAGATAATTGTAAATTTTCCACATTTTGAACAGGTATCATAACACCATGTTCACCGTTTAAACCTCTCATCTTACATATTTGGAAATATCCTTCTATTTTTTCATTTACTCCACCTATTGGTTGTATTTGACCTTTTTGATTAACAGAACCTGTAACAGCAATAGATTGGTTTATAGGAATTCCAGATAAGCTTGAAAGTAATCCATATAATTCAGTACTTGATGCACTATCACCATCAACTCCATTATATAATTGCTCAAAACAAATACTTGCAGTTAAGCAAAGTGGAATATCTTGTGCAAACATTTCTCCTAAATACCCTGTAAGAATAAGAACACCTTTTGAATGTGAAGGACCAGAGATTTCTACTTCTCTTTCTATATTTACAATACCATTTTTTCCAGTATAAGTATTAACAGTAATTTTAGCAGGTTTTCCAAAAGTATAATCTCCAATACTCATAACTGTTAAACCATTTAATGTTCCTACTTCATATCCAGAAGTATTTATCAATAATGAATTATTTTTAATCATTTCCATATATTTAGCATCATATTTTTTAACACGTTCTATTTGTTCACTTAATGCTTTTTCTATAAATTTTTCAGTAACAACTTTTGATTTTGACATTTTAGCCCATGTTGCAGCTTCTCCAACTACTTGTACTAAATTGTCAAAACGTGTAGAAATTTTGTTATGACTTCCAGCAAGTTTTGATGCATATTCTACTAATTTTGCCATAGCATTTTTATCAAGATGTGGTAAATTTTCATGTGCACAATAGCCATGTACAATTCTAGCTAATTTATTTAAGTTTTCTGTTGTAATAGGCGCATCATCTTCAAATTCCACTTTTATTTTAAATAATTTTCTAAAATCAGCATCCATTGCAAGTAAAGTTTGATAAATATTTGCATTACCAATTAAAATAACTTTTAAATTAAGAGGAATAGGTTCAGGTTTTAAAGAAACTAAAACCATTGAAGAACGTTGGTCAGCAGTATTTTCTATACTTAGTTCTTTCACTCTTAATGCCTTTTTTAAAGCTTCATAGCACATACCATTTGCAAGTAAATCTTTGGCTTGAAAGATGATATATCCACCATTTGCTTGTTGCATAAGACCAGGCTTTAACATTGTATGGTCAGTTTTTAAAGCTCCATAGTAGTTCTCATATTCAAGTGAACCAAATATATTATGATAAGAATAATTTGAATCCATAATAACTGGTGCACCTTCACGATTAGAATTATCTATAAAAAGATTAACTCTATAATTTAAAGAAGGGTCAATTTTTCTTACATTAGGTCCAGCTTGTTGTTGATTAGGAGCTGGTTTTGTTTCATCTTCTAAAAATGTAGGAATATTTTTTAATACATCTTGTTTTACATCATTTAAAAATTTATTAATTTTTTTATTTCTTTTATATTTTGATTTTAAATAATTAATATGAACATTTACTGTAAGAAGAGCAACATTTGATTGCCATTCTGCAATTTTTTTATCTGATTGTCTTTCAATTTCTTTAATTTGCCCAATTACACTCATTATTTGTTCTTGAACAATTACAGAATTTTGTTCATAAACTTGTTTTACATTTTCATCTAATTTTTCAAATTCTTCTTCTTCAACAGGTTTTCCATCAACAATAGGCATCATATATATACCATTTTGAGCAGTACGTACATGGAAATTATATTTAGCGGCATTATTATTTAATTGTTCTAATAATGCAGTACGTTTATTTTCAAATTGTTGTTTAATAAGAGCTTTTTCCTTTTCAAAATCATCTGCATTGAAAGTTTTTTGGATATCTTTTCTAATCTCTTTAATAAAACCATCCATAGCATCCTTAAACTCTTTACCTTGTCCAGCAGGTAATTCAACAGCAATTGGCTCATTTGGATTATCAAAATTATAGATATAACACCAATCAGAAGGAGTCTTTTTCTTAGGAGCTATTTTATCTAAATAATTTTTTATATACATAGTTTTTCCAACTCCACTTGGACCTTCCAAATATAGATTATATCCTTTAACGTCAACTTGAATACCAAATTCTAATGCTTTAATACCTCTATCTTGACCAATACCTTCTTGAATAGGTTCAAGTTCTTCTGTGGTATCAAATTTGAAAACATTAGGATTACAAAACATTTTTAAATCTTTATAATTTAATTCATTTTTCTTTTTCATTTGTTACCTCCAAAAAATTTTTTCTTAGTATTTCCATTTTTCTAAAAATTATCAATCTTATTTTATATTAGTTAAAACAATTTGTAAACTAATTAAACCAAAAAAAATAAAAAAATTTAAAAAAACTATTGACAAAAGAATGAAAACCATTTATAATTTATAAATGTTAGGAGCAAATGCAGGTGTAGTTCAATGGTAGAACCTCAGCCTTCCAAGCTGATGACGTGGGTTCGATTCCCACTACCTGCTCCACAATGACAAAATATATAAAATAATTTAATATGCAGGTGTAGTTCAATGGTAGAACCTCAGCCTTCCAAGCTGATGACGTGGGTTCGATTCCCACTACCTGCTCCAAGACGAAAACTTACAAATTAAAAATATTTGTAAGTTTTTAATTTATACAATAAGAGAATTTATAGAATATTAAAAAATGTCTGCTACTTTAATAGATAGCAGGCAGTTTTTATTTTATTCAAAATGTGACATTTTAAGGCATTAAATTACTAATCTCCTTTTGATATAATACGTAAAAGAAAGGGAGATGATTGTGTGAAAAAATTAGTTCAAACCATTTTATTCATAGTAATAATGGCAAGTTTTATTTTAGGATGTTTAAGTTCAAATGTTAAAGCATATACAAGAGAAGAATATACTCAAAAATTAAATGAGAGTGTAGCATATGCAATGAGTTTTTTAGATGATAAAATGACAGACCATGAAAAAGCAGCAGTGTTATATGAATATGTACAACAAGGAAATGCGTATAGGTTTGGTGATAGAGACCAATTAGCAGAAGGAGTATTAGTTGACCATGGAGCTGTATGTGCTGGATATGCAAATGCATATAGATTGCTTTCTGTAACAGCAGGTCTTCCAACTGAATATGTAAGGTCTATTAAGCAAGCACATGCATGGAATATTTCACTTTTAGATGGTGTATGGTCATATACGGATTCAACAAAAGGACTAGGACCATACCATTTATGTGGTACAACTAAGTTATTTTATTCACAAGCTCAATTTGATATGATAAAAGTTGATGGTACATGGTGGCAAGGGGACATGGCACCAGGTGAAGGAGAATCTATGTATTTTGATGATGCATATATATTTAATAGAGATTCTGATTTATCATATCCTGAAACTGATGGAAGCTATAGATCTAAGCTTAGTTATAGGTCAAGAGTATATTATGATGAAAATTATAAATATTATATAGATAATGATGAAGATAATTTCTATGATTCACATATATACAAAGAAGAACGTTCTACTGGTAAAAAAATAGAAATAGTTAGACCATTATATAGCTTTGGTGGATATGAACCAGGAATGGTAAAAGATGAGGATTATTTATATTATGTAGGAGAAGACTTTTGCTTATATAGTGTAAAAACAGATGGTACAGATAATAAAAAAGTAGTAGATATATCTGACACAGGCAGAAAAATTGCCGGAGTATATGAACAAGATGGATATATTTATTATACTACTAGTGAAACAGAAAGTAGTAGAGATTGGGAATATATTAAATACCAAAAATTACAAAATTATTTAACAACAGGACAATATACTTTAAATACTGATGAACAAAAATATGTATTAAATTATATAAAAACATCAAAAGGCATAACAATTTCAAGTTGTGAAGGTTTAAATGGAAATGAACCAGAAGGAAAATTATATATTCCAGATACAATAGATGGTATGCCAGTAATAGGTATAGGAATAGATGCATTTAAAAATGCTAATTTAGATGGAGTATTAACATTACCAAAAGATTTAGAATATATTTCTGAAGATTCTTTTAAAGGAACAAATATAGAAGGTATAGTATTTAATGATAAATTAAAAACAATAGGAGTAAATGCATTTAGCGAATGTGACAATATAGTTGGAAGTTTAGATTTTCCGGATTCACTTGCAATTATTGATACATATGCATTTGATGATTGTACACAAATAAGTGAAATTAATTTTGGAAGTGGATTAAAAAGAATAGGAAATGGAGCATTTTATGGAAATAAAAAAGTTGAAGTTTTAGAATTACCAGAAGGATTTGCAGACTTAGATAATGAAGCATTTTCATGGATGTCAGGCTTAAAATCTGTAATATTACCTGAAAGCTTAAAAATATATACAGATAATGCATTTTGGCAGTGCAATAAACTAACAGATATATGGATTAAATCTGAAAATATGGATGAAATACTTGTAAAAGGAGATTTTAACTTATATTTACCAGAAGGAACACAAACTTCAAAATATGCAGATGAAAATAATATAGAATACATACCAGATTCAGAATTAGATATAAATAAAGCACAAATTTCTATTAATAATTTAGCAACTGGTGAAGAAAACATAAGTAGTTTAGAAATAAAATCAGGTCATATTATAGATTTACAATTAGATATAAGTCCATCATTTTGGTCAAATATGCCTATAACATGGGAAACATCAAATTATAGTGTAGCAGATGTAACAGAAGATGGTGGCGTTATTGGAAAAAGAGAAGGTGAAGCAGTAATTACAGCTACTATTGGAGGACGTAAAGTAAGTGTTAATGTTAAAGTAGAAAAGAAATATTTATTAGGAGATTTAGACAGAAATGGAAAAGTAACTGCAACAGACGGATTTTTAGCATATGACATATTTGTACAAGAAACAGATGTTACGAGTGAAGACCTAGAAATAGGTGATGTTGATAAAAATGGTAAAATCACAGCAACAGATGCATTTATAATTTATGATGCATTTGTAAATGAAATTACTTTATAAAAATAATTTTGTTAGGAGGAATTTTTAAATGAATTTAAAAACAAAAGTAGGAACTAAAATTCTTGCACTATTATTATTAATTACATTATTATTAACCATATTACCAATAAATGCAATGATAGCTGCAAGCAAAATGACAATTTCACTTTCAAGTGTAAGTGGTAACAGAGGTAGTGAAGTAACAGTAAATGTAAATGTATCAAATAACCCAGGAGTTAGAGTACTAGGTGGAAAAGTTAGTTTTGATAGAACTAAATTAGAATATGTAAGTAGTGAAGTAAAATCAATAGAAAATTCTAAATACACAGATTCTAGTTACAATGAATCAACAGGAAATATTACATTTTACTTAGCTGCAAATGATTCAACATCAGAACCAATGACAGCTAATGGAACAATTGCAACAATTAAATTTAAAATAAAAGATACAGCATCAGGAACAGCTAATATGAACATTTCAATGGATGATGTGACAATAAACAAGGGAGAATATTTAACAGACTATGTTGAACAAGGTGGAACAGTAACTGTAAAAGTACCTGTAACAGGTATTAGTTTAAACAAACAGGGATTAACACTAGAAAAAGGTAAAAGCGAAAAATTAGTAGCAACAGTTGCTCCAAGTGATGCAACAGATAAAACAGTAAATTGGTCATCAAGTAATTCAAGCATAGCAACAGTTGATAGCCAAGGAAATGTAACAGCAAAAGCAAAAGGTACAGCAGTAATATTTGCAAGAGCAGGAAATTATACTGCAACATGTAATATAACAGTTACACAACCAGTAGAAGGAATTACATTAAATAAAACAACATTAGATTTAGAAAAAGGAAAAAGTGAAACTTTAATAGCAACAGTAATACCATCAAATGCAGATGGAGATAAAACTATAACTTGGTCAACAAATAATCCAAATGTTGCAACAGTTGATAATGGAAAAGTTACAGGTGTAGGTAAAGGTAATGCAGTAATAACAGCAAAAGTAGGAGATAAAACAGCAACATGTAAAGTAACGGTTGGTGTGCCATTAAAATCAATATCACTTAATAAAACAAATTTAAGTTTAAATAAAGGAAATTCAGAAACTTTAACAATAACATATAATCCAGAAGATACAGATGCAGATAAAACAGCAACATGGACATCAAGCAATACTGGTGTAGCAACAGTAGTAAATGGAAAAATAACAGCAGTAGATGCTGGCGAAACAACAATAACAGCAAAAGTAGGAGCTTGCACAGCAACATGTAAAGTAATAGTTAATATACCATTAAAATCAATATCAATTAAAAGCTCAACACAAATCCAATATGGTCAAACAGAAAAATTAACAGTTACATATAATCCAGTAGACACAACAGATGATAAAACAGTAATATGGTCATCTAATAATGAAGAAATTGCACAAGTTACAACAGATGGAACAGTAAAAGCATTAAAAGTAGGAGAAGCAACAATAACAGCAAGAGTTGGAGATAAAACAGCAAATTGTGTAGTTACAGTATTACCAGTTCCATTAAATTCAATATCTATAAAAGAACAAAATATAGAAATAAATAAAGGTGGAACAAAAGATTTAACAGTTATATATAACCCAGAAAATACAACAGAAAACAAAACAGTAACTTGGAAAACAAGTGACGAAAAAGTTGTAAAAGTAGAAAATGGGAAAATAACAGCAATAGGAGCTGGAACAGCAACAATAACAGCAACAGTTGGGGATAAAACAGCTACAACACAAGTTAAAGTAAATGTACCATTACAAAGTATTACTCTAAATAAAACAGAATTAACAATAAATAAAGGTGAAACAGCTAATTTAGATATTATATACAACCCAATTGATACAACAGTAGAAAAAACAGAAGAATGGGTATCTAGTGATACAAGTGTAGTAACAGTAAATGAATATGGCTTAATAACAGCAGTAGGAAGAGGAACAGCATATGTAAAAGCAAAAGTTGCAGGAAAAGAAACAACATGTAAAGTAACAGTAAATGTACCTTTAACAGGAATTAATTTAAAAGAAAAAACAGAATTATTAAAAGGGCAAACAGAAAAATTAGTAGTAGAATATTTACCAGCAGATACAACAGATAGCAAAAATGTAACATGGAGTACAAATAACCCAGAAATTGCAGAAGTAGATGAAAATGGTGTAATTACAGCTAAAAAAGAAGGTACAGCTACAATAACAGCAAAAGTAGGTAATTATGAAAAGAATTGCGAAGTTACAGTAAAAGAAATAAAACTAGATTCAATAGAAATAAACATGACAGATTTTGAATTAGGATTAGGAAGAACACAAATATTAAAAGTTTTATATAATCCAGAAAATACAACAGATGATACAAAAGTTATATGGAAATCTTCAAATGAAAATGTTGCAATAGTTGATGAAAACGGACTTGTTACAGCAAAAGGATTAGGAACAGCAACAATAACAGCAACAGTTGGAAATAAAACAGCACAAGTAGAAATAACAGTTACAGAAATTCCAGTAGAAGAAATTATATTAAATGTAGAAAATTCAAAAGTAAATATTGGAGATAAAATAAACTTAAAAATATCAACTAACCCAAGTGATGCAACAAATGTAGATAATTTAAAAATCACATCATCTAATAATGAAGTAATTTATATAGATGAACAAGGAAATATAATTGCAAAAACAGCAGGAAAAGCAATAATAACAGTAGAAGCAGAAAATGGTGTAAAAAGCCAAATAGAAATAGAAGTATTAGAACCAGAAATGGGAGATAATGAAGAAGAACAAAAACCAGAAGAAGGAGAAGATATAACACAAGATAATGAAAATAAAGTAGAAAATTCTAATAATGAAAAAACAGAAAATGCAGAAAAAGAAGTTCAAAAAACAAATTCTCCACATACAGGTGATATAGCAGTAGAAGGTTTAGCAGTAATGCTTGTAATTTCACTTGCAGGAATAATAATTATAGTTAAAAGAACACATTAATTGAAGGGAGTGCCTATAATATGTTTGATTATGTATATATATATAATAAATCTGCATATGTAGGTACTTTTTTACCTTATAAAGAAATCGTAATATGTTACAAATGTGATATTAACATTCAACTTAAAAAATTGAATGTTAGGAAAGTTTAACTAAAAAAAGAAGGGAATGATATTAAAAATGAATAAAATAAGAAAAATAGTATCAACATTGCTTTTAACAAGTTTTATAATACCTACTATATCAGTAAATGCAACAGAAAATAAAGAAACCAATAATCTAATAACAAATATTTCTGCAAATTCAGAAGAAAAATATAGTATTACAGAATTAAACAAAGAAAAAGAAGTAGTATATTTACAAGATGTTTTAGAAGAAGATATAAAAAATTCTGAAAAT
Source organism: uncultured Clostridia bacterium (assembly GCA_944387495.1). Classification (GTDB taxonomy): domain Bacteria; phylum Bacillota; class Clostridia; order TANB77; family CAG-508; genus CAG-269. The sequence continues at coordinate 19,568 of CALXFD010000016.1, forward strand.
ATTAATGAAGAAGAATTAGAAAAAGAGAATAAGAAAACAACATTATCAAATATACAAACAATGTCAGCCCAAAGCACTTCTGAAAGATATAGTACACCTACTGGAAGGGAAGCAATTATTTATGGAGATGACAAATATGATTACTATGTTGTAAGTAGTTCATCAAGTAGAAATCAAACTTTTACAATTACAAGAAGTGACATAAATGGGAAGAATACAGAAATACTATACCAATCAGGAGATAACTGTGAATATTTAGCTCAATATGTAAGAAAAAACATTATATATGTTGAATATATCCCAGATTATGTATTTGCTGACGGTTCAGATGTAGATACAAAAGTTAGAGTTTTAGCATATAATGTAGATACAGGAGAAGCAAGAGATTTTGGAACATTTGAAAATGTGTTAACAAATACTTATGATATGTATAAATCTTTTGCAGTAGATAGTCAAGAGAGAATGTATTTTGTATCTAATTATAAAGATGTAAAAGTATTTGAAAAAACAGGAGAGCAAATATATAGTTTTGAACCAAAGGTTGAAGGGGATTTTGAAATAATAATAAATGGAATATCTCCAAATGACAAAGCACTATTCTTTTCAACAACAACAAATATTAACACATATTATAGATATTGTGAGCGTGAAGGAATACAAAAATTAAATAATGGAAAATTTGTTAATGAAACTGGATATACTGTGTTTTCACATCAACTTGGACAATCAGTAGTACAAGACCCTGTATGGGAATTTATAGATGAAGAAGGAAGATATGCTATAAATCAATATGGAGTTGTAGCAGAGTTTAATTATGATGCAGATAGTACAATGGGAGTAGAATACACAGAAAAGCTAAATTTGATGAGAGAATTAGGAGATTATGTATATTCTGCACCACTTAAACCAGTTTATGAAATAGAAGGAGAGCAGATTTATATACCAGGCAATAATAATATAATATTTGTTATAGACAAAAACTTTGAAAAAGTAGCAAGAATTGATTTAGGAATTGGAACAAATGAAAATGATGATAGAATATATAGAATTAGATATATAAATAATAATTTTTATGCAAGATATCATAGTGAAGAGGATAATAGAAACTATTTGATTAAAGTTGAAAATGTAAGTGAACAAACAGAAGAATTTAAAAATATTGTATATAATAAACATGTTACACAAACACGTACAAAAGAAGAAATAAAAGAAAAATATGATAGTACAGTATCATATGATTATTCTAATTCAATATATAAAATGGAGCCATCAACAGTTGCACCATATAAAGAAGGAGAATTAGAACAAGGTGTTATAGACGACACATTAAATAGATTAAACTTTTATAGATGGATGTATGGTGTTAGTGAAGTAACCCTAAACACAGACAAAGTAGCAAGAAATCAAAAAGGAGCAGTATTATTAAAAGCACTTGACCAATTAACACATTATCCAACACAACCAGATGATATGGATGATAGTTTTTATGAGGAAGCATATGATGGATGTAATATTAAATATGGAGAAGAAGATGATACATATTCAGGAAACTGTTCATATGGAGATAGAACTTTATATGAAGCAATAGATGGATATATTTCAGACTTAAACAATGTAACAATAAATGGTGGAGCAGTAGGACATAGAATGAGTTTATTAGACCCAAAAGCTAAACAAACGAGTTATGGACAATGTGATGAATATTCTACATTATCAATGTATTATAGCCCAAGTGGAAACGACCCAGAAATGACAGAAGATTTTTATGCATATCCATCAGCAGGATATTTTCCATTAGAACAATTTTATACAAATGAATATTGGTCACTATATGTTACAGAAGATTTAGTAACAACACCAGATTTTAAAATAGAATTAACATATAAAGATAAAAAATACTTAGTAGATAGTTTCCGTGTTGAAAGTGGTTATCCAGCAATAAGTTTTAAATTACCAGAAGAACTAAAAACTGAATTAGGCGGAAATGGTAAAAAAATGCCAGCAGGGGAAATAGAAGTATATATTACAGGATTTGATAATGGAAAAGGAGACCATATTACATATAATTATGCAGTTAATTTCTTTTCTGTTGATAAAATGCTAAAAGGAATAGACTTTGCACAAGAACAAGTAACAATAACAAAAGGTGCTACACAAAAATTAGAGCTTAAACTAAACCCAGTAGATGCAATAATAGGAGAAGAAGCAAAATGGACAAGTTCAAATTCAAGCATAGTAGATGTTGCACAAGATGGAACAATAACAGCAAAAGAACCAGGAAAAGCTACAATAACAGTAGAATTAGAAGGATTTAAAGCTACATGTGAAATAACAGTAAATAACTATAAAAAAGGAGATTTAGATAGAAGTGGAAAAGTAACAGCAACAGATGGATTTTTAGCATATGACATATTTGTAAATGAAACAGAAGTAACAAGTGAAGATTTAGCAATAGGAGATATTGACGGAAATAATAAGATAACAGCAACAGATGCTTTTGAAATATATGATTCATTTGTAAACGAAACAGAATTATAAATTTCTAAAAGGACTATAAATATTATGAGTAAAAATGCCAAAAGTATATTGTAGAAAAATCAAAACAATAAAAAGGCGAAAAGCAAACTGTAAAACAGAGTTAATAAAAAAGATATGGTGGAGAGATTATGGTGAATAGTTTAATTAATAAAAAAAGAATAAAATTAATAGTATATATAGTAATAAGCATATTTATGCTTATTACTATAATACCAATAAAAACATATGCACAAGACAAAATGGTAATAGAACTACAAGGTGCGAACGGAAAACCAGGAGACGAAATAACAGTAAACTTAAAACTTAGTAACAATCCAGGTGTTAGAATATTAGGAGGAAAAATATCATTTGATAGAACAAAATTAGAATATGCAAGTTGTGAACTAAAAGGACTTGAAAAAGCTAAAAATAAAGATATACAATATAATGATAAATCAGGAAATATTGTATTTTATGCAACAGCAGAAAGAGCAGATGCAGAAACAATTAATGATAATGACACAATAGCAGAAATAAAATTAAAAATAAAAAATGATGCAACAGGAACAGCAGAAGTAAAAATAAATATGGAAGATGTAGCAATAGGCATAAATCAAGCAATCACTGATTACGAACAAAAAAATGCAACAATAACAATAGAAGGAACAGCACAAACACAAGGAAATACACAAAACAATAGTGAACAGACAAATAATGAACAAAATTCTCAAAATGGAAATTCACAAAACGGTGAACAAAATGGGGAAAACAGTGAGGAAAATGGTGAGAACTCAAATCAAAATAATGAAAATAATGTAGATAGCGAAAATAACGAAGATGAAAATAATAAAGAACAAGAAAACAAAGAAGAAAAACAATCACCAACAACAGGAGATATAGCAGTTGGAATATTAATTGTATTAGTAATTATTTCTGCAATTGGTATTACTATAATATTAATAAAAAGGAAGAAGAAAAAATAATGAAAGCAAAACACTCAAAAAAACACTACTCTAAAAAGAATATAAAAAATAAAAAGGAAAAAAATAGAGCAAATTTAACATTATTTCAAAAAATATTGTTAATTATATTTATTATAGTTTTTTGTTATTCAACATTTACCTTAATAAATTGGTATATAAGAACTATAAAAACAGATAATAAATATAAAGAATTAGCAAAACAAGTAATAATACAAAATGAAGAACAAGAAGCAGATGAAAATAAAAATAAAGAAAAAGTAATTAATTTTGAAGAGCTAAAAAAAATAAATGAAGATATTATAGGTTGGATAAAAATAGATAATACAACAATAAATTATCCAATAGTAAAAACAACAGACAATGAATTCTACCTAAAAAAGGATATATATAAACAATATGACCAATGCGGTTCAATTTTTATGGACTACAAAAATAATAAAGATTTTACAGATAAAAACAATGTATTATATGGTCATCACATAAAAAGTGGGATAATGTTTGCAGATTTACTTAAAATTTATAACAATGAATTAGGCAAAGATGTAAATATTTATGTTTATACCCCAACAATGGAAAGAAAATATAAAGTATTTTCAAGCTATAAATCTGAACCAGAAGATTATGCTATAAATACATCTATTACAGAAAATGAATATAATGAATTTATAAATGAACTAAAAAATAGAAGTCAAACAGATTATGGAATTAGCCCAAATGAAAGTAGCCAAATTTTAACTCTATCTACATGTGATAATACAGGAAAGAAGAGGATTTTGGTGCATGCTAAATTAGATGAAATTTATAGCTTTAAATAGTGTCGCATTGGGGACGTTTCATTTTGGACATTTTTGACCATTTGGGGACAGATATGACCTTTGGGGACGTGTCAAATCGTTCCACCTTGTGATAAAAAAGCTTGAACTGTGACCGCGAGCATATATATTATATTTTTTATTTTCTCTTGGTCACTGCCATTCGAAAAGAATTAGTAAGACTTTCTTATGAGCCTCTTTCACTCAGACCCCCTACACTAGCGTTTCGGGTACCGTGAACGTTCCTCATGCGAAAGTCTAACTAATTCTATTTCTCATTTTGTTCCAGGCGAGAAAGTAAAAAATATAATATATATGCTCGCGGTCACAGTTCAAGCTTTTTTATCACAAGGTGGAACGATTTGACACGTCCCCAAAGGTCATATCTGTCCCCAAATGGTCAAAAATGTCCAAAATGAAACGTCCCTATTGCGACACTATTTAAAGAAAATCTATAAAAACAGTTGATATTTTTACATTTTTAATATAAAATCATAAAGAGTAAATTTGCTTAAAGGAGGAACAAGATGGTAACTTTGGAAGACGTAAGAAAAAATGAGGAAGTAGAAGCCTTAATAAAAGGTGCTCAAAAACAATTAGATGGGCTTCGGCTATACAGAACATAGCCATAGGCATATTTCAATTGTTTCGAAAAGAGCAGGAGATATTTTAGAAAAACTAGGTTATCCAGAAAGAACAGTTGAACTAGCAAGAATTGCTGGGTATATGCATGATATTGGAAATTGTGTAAACAGAGTAGACCATGCTCATAGTGGAGCAATCATTGCATATAACATTTTAAAAGACATGGGAATGCCAGTAGATGAAAGAACTGAAATAATGATGGCAATAGGTAATCATGATGAAAAAACAGGAACAGCTGTAAGTGATATATCAGCAGCTATAATTTTAGCAGATAAGTCAGATGTACATAGGGATAGGGTAACAAATAGAAATTTATCGACTTTTGATATACATGATAGAGTAAATTATGCTGTAACAAATGCTGAACTGAATTTAGATGCTGAAAGTAGAAAAGTAATTTTAAATTTGAATATAGATACTAAATTGTGTCCTGTGTTAGATTATTTTGAAATATTTATGGATAGAACTATGATGAGTAAATATGCAGCTAAATATTTAAAAATATGGTTTGAATTAGTAATAAATGGGACAAAATTATTATAAAAATAATAAAAATGGTTTATAGGTAAGACCATAAAAACCTAAATATATATACAAGGAATGAGATTTAGAAATGAAAAAGGTAAAAATTTTAACAATCATTTTATTAGTAGTTTTAATAACAATGATAGGAGCTTTTGGAATATATTTTAAAGTACAAAATAGAATGGAAAATAAATTGAAAGAATATGCATACAGTATGGACTTAAATGGTGGTAGAAATGTAAGATTAAAAGTAAATACAGAAAGTAAAGATGTTATAAAAGATTCAGAAGGAAAAGAAGTAGAAACAGATGAAGAGTTAACAGATGAACAATTAGCAGAAAAAGGTTATACAAAAGAAAGTGTACCAAATAATAGCCAAGATGTATTAAATTTAGATAACTATGAAAAAGCTAAAAAGATAATAGAAGATAGATTAAAAGAGCAAAATGTAGAAGAATATGAAGTAGCTTTAAATGATGAAACAGGAGAAATAACAGTACAAATACCAGAAAACTCTAATACAGATAGTATAGTAAGCAATTTGAATACAGTAGGAAAATTTGAAATATTAGATTCTGAAACAAAAGAAGTTTTAATGGATAATAATGATATCAAAAAAGCACAAGTAATGTATGGAGCAGGTTCTTCAACAAGTAGTGGAACAAGTGTGTATTTAAGTATACAATTCACAAAAGATGGAGCTAAAAAATTAGAAGAAATTAGTACAAACTATGCTAAAAAAGACGATACAGACACTAATACAACATCAGGAGAAAATACAACAACTGAAAATACAACAAATACACAAACAGAAGAAAATACTACTAATAGCACAGAAAACACAACAAATACAACAGAAGATACTAGTGCAACAAGTGAAGAAGAAACAACTCAAAAACAAATAACAATGAAAATAGATGATGAAGAAATAATGACAACAAGTTTTGATGAACCAATAAGAACAGGAACTTTACAATTAACAGTAGGTTCAAACTCAACAGATGCAGATACATTACAAGGATATATGAAAAGTGCTTCATCAATGGCAAGTATACTAACATGTGGAAATATGCCAGTTCAATATGATATAGAACAAAATGAATATATTTTATCAGATATAGGAACAGAATTTTTACAATATATAAAATTAGCAATTATAATTTTAATGGCAATAGGAATTATAATATTAGTAATAAAATATAGAGCAAATGGATTATTAGCAGGTTTAACAATGGCAGGATTTGCAGGCTTATATACAATATTATTAAAATATACAAATGTAACATTATCATTACAAGGAATAGCTGGAATAATAATTTCACTAGTATTAAATTATATATTAATAAATATGTTATTATCAAAAATTAAAAATGGTGAAGGAAAAACAGAGAAAGAAAAAGTAAATAAAGCAATAACAGATAGTTACAAAGAATTTTTCATTAAAATTATACCTATATGTATTATAGCAGTAGTATTTGCATTAATAAATTGGATGCCAATTAGTAGCTTTGGAATGACAATGTTCTGGGGAATAGTATTAATTGCAGTATATGATTTTGTTATAACATCATCAATATTAAAAATAAAAGCAGATAAATAGGAGGTATTATAAATGAAAAATTTAAGTAAAAAAACATTAGCAATTGTAATATTATCTTTAATAGTTATAATTGCAGGGATTATAATGATAGCAGTAAAAGGATTTAATTTTGATTTAAGAGAACAAAAAGGACAAAAAGTAGAATTATATTTAAAAACAGAATTTAAAGATTCAGATATAAAAAATATAACAAATGAAGTATTTGGAGAGCAACCAGTAATGATACAAAAAGTAGAAGTTTTTGAAGATACAGTGGCAATAACTACAACAAGTATATCTGATGAACAAAAAAATAATTTAGTAACAAAAATAAATGAAAAATATGGAACAGAATTAAAAGCAGAAGATACAGAAATTTTAGATGTAGCACATACACGTGGTAGAGATATAATAAAACCATATATATTACCATTTACAATAGCAACTTTAATAATTTTAGTATATATGGCATTTAGATATCATAAATTAGGAACAATAAAAACAGTATTAAAAACAATAGGTTTATGTGCATATACACAAATAATGTTATTCTCAATAATGGCAATAACACGTATTCCAGTTGGAAGATTAACAATTCCACTAGTTATATTAATCTATTTATTAACATTAGTTGGAATAACAACAAGATTTGAAAAGAATTTGGCTTTGAAAAAAGAGGAAATTAAGAAAAAAGCATAGGAAGGGGAGAAAATTATGGAAGATAAGAAAAAGATAGAAATAGTTTCAGGTGATGGAAAAGACTTAAATATTTCGCCTGTATATGACCATATTACTCCTGGAAAGCCAGATCCATCAAAAAGACCAACAAATATAGTAATACCAAAAAATGAAAAAGAGAAAAAAGAAGAGGATAGTTCAAATGACTAATAATACTTATATAGAAAAGCTAGAATTTAATAAAATATTAGAAAAACTAAGTGATTATTGTGTAACATATTTAGGAAAAGAATTAGCTAAAAATTTAAAAGTAAGTAATGACATAAATATAGTTAAATTAACATTAAAAGAAACAGAGGAGGCAGTAAATTTAATTTATAAAAATTCTACTCCTCCTCTTTTGGCTATTGCAGATATTGGTAAATATTTAAAAATACTTGAAAGTGGCATGTTATTAACAAATATGCCATTATTGCAATTAGCCCAAATATTTAAAACAGCACAAGAGTTAAAAATGTATTTTAATAAAGAATATATAAATACAGATGAATTTCCAATATTAAGCTCAATTTTTTCTAATCTTTATAATAATTTAGATGTTCAAAATAAAATATTTTCATCAATAATTGATGAAGAAACAATAGATGACAAAGCATCTGTACAATTACAAAAAATACGAAAAAAAGAAAAAAATGTAGAACAAGATATTAGAAATAAGCTAAATAATATGCTTCATTCTTCTCAATTTTCAAAATATTTACAAGAAAATATTATAACAATTAGAAATGACAGATTTGTTATACCAATAAAAGAAGAATATCGTTCACAAGTAAAAGGATTTATACATGATGTATCTAATGCAGGTTCTACTATTTTTATAGAACCAATCTCTATATTTGAACTAAATAATGAACTAAGTCAATTAAAAAAAGAAGAAGAAATAGAAATAGAAAAAATATTACAAGAACTGACAAATCTATTTATTCCATATATTGAAGAATTAAAAACAGATGTAGAAACAATAGGAAAATTAGATTTTATATTTGCAAAAGCAAAATATTCAAAAGATATAAATGGAATAACACCTATAATAAATAAAGAAAAAATAATAGAACTAAAAAATGCAAGACATCCATTAATAGATAAAGAAAAAGTAGTTCCAATATCTATTGAGCTTGGAAAAGATTACAAAACATTAGTAATTACAGGGCCAAATACAGGAGGAAAAACAGTAACACTAAAAACAGTTGGCTTACTAACATGTATGGCATGTAGTGGATTAAATATTCCAGCATCAGAAAAATCAAGTATATATGTATTTGACAAAATATTTGCAGATATAGGAGATGCTCAAAGTATAGCAGATTCACTTAGTACCTTCTCATCACATATGTTAAATATTGTAGATATAGCAAATCATGCAAACAGTAATTCATTGATATTAGTAGACGAGCTAGGTTCTGGTACAGATCCATTAGAGGGAGCAAATTTAGCAATAGCAATATTAGACTATTTTAAAAATAAAGGTGCTTTAACAATAGCAACTACACATTATCAAGAATTAAAAAAATATGCACTTACAACAAAAGAATTTGAAAATGCATCTGTTGAATTTAATGTAGATACTTTATCACCTACATATAAATTATTAATAGGAATACCAGGAAAAAGTAATGCATTTGCAATTAGTAAAAAACTAGGATTAGATGAAGATATTATAGAAAAAGCGAAATCTTTAATGTCTAAAAAAGATATAGATTTTGAAACATTATTAAAAAATATTTATGATAATAAAAGTAAATTAGAAGAAGAAAAAACACAAATTGAAAGTGAATTACAAAAAGTAACTGAATTAAAAACTGAATTAGAAAAACAAAATAATATTAAAAAAGCACAGGAAAAAGAAATTATTAATAATGCTAAGATAAAGGCGAGAAATATATTATTAGAAGCAAAAGAAGAGGCAACAGAAATAATAAAAGAAATGTCAAATACTTCTAATAATAAAGAATTGGAAAAATCTCGAAATAAGTTAAATGAAAAAATAAAAAATATTAAGCTTATAAAATCTTCTGATGAAGCTCATTTAAGTAATACGGAAAATACAATAGATGTAAAAGATATAACTCCAAATATGAAAGTATATGTAACAAATCTAAATAAAGAAGGTATAGTATTATCACATGTATCTAAAAATAATGAGGTTCAAGTACAAATTGGTAGTATGAAGATGAGTATAAATATTAGAAATTTGCAGAAAATAAAAGAAAACTCAAAGACAGAAACTAATGCATATTCTCATGTGCCAAAAGCTAGAAATGTAAAAACAGAAATAAATGTAATTGGAATGACAGTGGAAGAAGCAAATTTTGTGATAGATAAATTTTTAGATGATAGTGTACTTGCAAATTTGGAAACTGTAAGAATTGTGCATGGTAAAGGGACAGGGAAATTGAGAAAAGGAATTCATGAATTTTTGAAGACAAATTCTCATGTTAAATCATTTAGATTAGGTAACTTTGGAGAAGGAGAGATGGGAGTAACAGTTGTAAATCTCCGATAAGACTTTGGGGACGTGTCAAATTGTCTCAGTTTGTGCTAAAAAAGCCTTGCTTCTGAACTATGAGCTCTGGTCTCTGTTCTCTGACCTCTTGCATATATATTATATTTTTTACTTTCTCTTGGTCACTGACATTCGAAAAGAATTAGTAAGGCTTCCGAACGAGCCTCTTTCACTCAGACCCCCTCATGACTTCGGGTACCGTGAACGTCCCTCATTCGGATAGCCTAACTAATTCTATTTCTCATTCTGTTCCAGGCGAGAAAGTAAAAAATATAATATATATGCAAGAGGTCAGAGAACAGAGACCAGAGCTCATAGTTCAGAAACAAGGCTTTTTTAGCACAAACTGAGACAATTTGACATGTACCTAAAGTCACCTCTGTCCCCAAATGGACAAAAATGTCCAAAAAGAAACGTCCCTAAATGGACACTTGACAGAATAAGCAATTTTACATATAATATATATATTATAAAAATAAAGTAGGCGGTTAAATGGAGATAGAAAAAATTAAATCCATAATTGAAGCAATTTTATTTTCAGCAGGAAGAGTTGTGACTATAAATGAACTTATTTTGGTTTTAGAGAAAAATCAAGAAGAGATAGAAGAGATAATAAGTAGTATGATGCAAGATTATAAAGAGCAAAATAGGGGAATTGAAATTATAAAAATAGATAATGGCTATCAATTATGCACAAAAAAAGAATTATATGAATATATTTATCCAGTGTTGGATAAAAGAAATAAACCAAATTTATCAAATGCTGCATTAGAAACTTTGGCGATTGTTGCATATAATCCCAAAATAACTAGGCAGGAGATTGAGTCTATTAGGGGAGTTTCAGCAGATGCGTGTGTGTATAAATTGTTAGAATATGGTTTGATAGAGGAGGCTGGAAAAATTGATTTACCAGGTAAGCCAATGTCATATCAAACTACTAATGAATTTTTACGTATGTTTGGATATACTTCTTTAAAAGATTTACCAGAATTACCAAGATATAAATTAGATGAAAATCAACAAATAGTAATAGATGATTTAGAAAAGGAAGAATATAAAGAAGAAGTAGAGGAGAAAATGGAGGCTCCAATGCCCGTAAAGGGTGGGAGTAGAGAGTAAAACAAAAATTACGAAAGATAAATATAATAAATTATAATAAATTATTAAAAATATATGTTTATAAAAAAGATTTAAAAGTATAAAATGAAATTTTTATTACTATAAATATATCAATTATATCAATGGTAAGGAGAGATTAATATGAGTAAAAATAATAAAGAATTTGTTAAAGATATTACAAATATAGATGAGAATTTTGCACAATGGTATACAGACATAGTTTTAAAGGCAGAACTTGCTGATTATACAGATGTAAAAGGATTTGTGGCTATTAGACCATATGGTTATGCAATATGGGAAAATATCCAAAATTATGCAGATAAAAAATTTAAAGAACATGGTGTAAAAAATGTATCAATGCCAGTTCTAATTCCAGAAAGCTTATTAAATAAAGAAAAAGCTCATGTAGAGGGATTTGCACCAGAAGTAGCATGGGTTACTATGGGTGGAGGAGAAAAACTAGAAGAAAGACTTTGTATAAGACCAACATCTGAAACAATATTTTCAACTATGTATTCTAAATGGTTAAATTCATGGAGAGATTTACCATATTTATATAACCAATGGTGTAGTGTATTAAGATGGGAAAAAGAAACAAGACCATTTTTACGTTCAAGAGAATTTTTATGGCAAGAAGGACATACAATACATGAAACACAAGAAGATGCAGAACAATTTACAGCAGATATGTTAGAAGTATATGCTGATTTAATTGAAAATTTATTAGCAATACCAGTATTAAAAGGTAGAAAAACTAAAAAAGAACAATTTGCAGGTGCAGATGCAACATATACAGTAGAAACATTAATGCATGATGGTAGAGCATTACAAGGTGGAACATCACATTATTTAGGACAAAATTTCACAAAAGCATTTGATATAAAATTCCAAAATAGAAATGGAGAAAGTGAATATGCATACCAAACATCATGGGGAATTAGCACAAGATTAATAGGAGCTGTAATAATGGCACATGGTGATAACAGAGGATTAAAACTACCACCATATGTAGCACCAATTCAAGTTGTAATAGTTCCAATAGCACAAGAAAAAGAAAATGTGTTAGAAGAAGCAAATAAATTATATAGCAAATTAGCTAGCAAATTTAGAACAAAACTAGATGATAGAGATAATTATTCAGCAGGATATAAATTCAATGACTGGGAAATGAGAGGAGTACCAGTAAGAATAGAAATGGGACCAAGAGATATAGAAAATAAACAAGTAGTTTTAGTAAGAAGAGATAATTCAGAAAAAATCATAGTAAAAATGGAAGAATTAGAAGAAAAATTACAAGAACTATTAGATACAATTCAAAAAGATATGTATAATGCATGTAAAAAAAGAATGGAAGAAAAAACAACAGTAGCATTAAACATGGAAGAATTAAAGAAAAATCTAGATGAAAATCAAGGATTTGTAAAAACAATGTGGTGTGGAGACCAAGCATGTGAAGATAAAGTAAAAGAAGTAACAGGAGCACCATCAAGATGTATTCCATTTGAACAAGAACATTTATCAGACACATGTGTATGTTGTGGTAAACCAGCTAAAACAATGGTAGTATGGGGAAGACAATATTAAAGAACAAGGAGGTTAATTATGGAAAAATTGACAGTTAAAGATTTATTTAAAAACACAGCTAAATACGCTGATCAACAAGTAATTTTAGAAGGCTGGATTAGAACTATTCGAAATTCTAAAACATTTGGATTTATTGAATTAAATGATGGTTCATTTTTCAAAAATGTACAAATCGTATTTAGTGATAATTTAACCAACTTTGCTGATATTAGTAAACTTTCAATAAGTTCTTCTATAAAAGTAACAGGAAAATTTGTTATCACAGAAAACGCAAAACAACCTTTTGAAATACAAGCAACAGACATAGAAATATACAATATGTGTGACTTAGATTACCCACTTCAAAAGAAAAGACATACATTTGAATATCTAAGAACAATATCACACTTACGCCCTAGAACAAATACATTTAGTGCTGTTTTTAGAGTAAGAAGTGCATTTGCATATAGTTTACACAAATTCTTCCAAGAAAGAAACTTTGTATATGTTCATACACCACTTATAACTTCAAGTGACGCAGAAGGTGCAGGTGAAATGTTCAATGTTAATTCATTTGATTTAACAAATGTACCAAAACTTGAAGATGGACAAGTTGACTATTCAAAAGATTTCTTCGGAAAGCCAGCACATTTAACAGTTAGTGGGCAACTAAATGCTGAAACATATGCAACTGCATTTAGAAATGTTTATACATTTGGTCCAACATTTAGAGCAGAAAACTCAAATACAGTAAAACATGCAGCAGAATTTTGGATGATTGAACCAGAAATTTGTTTTGCAGATTTAAATGATGATATGGATTTAGCAGAAGAAATGATTAAATATACATTTTCATATGTTTTAGAACACTGCCCAGAAGAAATGGCGTTTTTCAATCAATTTGTAGACAAAGGGTTACTAGATAGATTAAATAATGTTATTAATTCAGATTTTGCTAGAATAACATATACAGATGCTGTTAAAGAACTTGAAAAAGTAAATGATAAATTTGAATATAAAGTATCTTGGGGAGTTGACCTACAAACAGAACATGAAAGATATCTATGTGAACAAATATTTAAAAAACCAGTATTTGTTACAGATTACCCAAAAGATATAAAAGCATTTTACATGAAAGAAAACCCAGATGGAAAAACAGTAGCAGCAGCAGACCTATTAGTTCCAGGAATTGGAGAAATAATAGGTGGTAGCCAAAGAGAAGAAAACTATGAAAAATTATTAAACAGAATGAAAGAATTAAAAATGGATATTGATGGTTATGATTGGTATCTAGATTTAAGAAAATATGGAAGTTGTGTTCATTCTGGATTTGGATTAGGATTTGAAAGAGGTATAATGTATTTAACAGGTATGCAAAATATCCGTGATGTTATACCATTTCCTAGAACTCCTAAGAATTGTGAATTTTAAAGTTAAAATAGTATATAAGAAAATCTACCTGATTTAAGGTAGATTTTTTTGCTATATGAAACAATATGACACGTCCCCAACGTCTCATAAAAATTGGAAATTAATTCATTCTTTTTTTGTAAATAATTCAAAATAAAATGAGGCATAATAAAAACACAAAGAAAAAAAGGAGGAATTAAAAAAATGAAAAAAATTTTTTATTCAGTACTTATTATAACCATTTTCTTATTTACTATTCTACCATTAAGTTCACAAGCAGTAGCATTAGATAATATACAAACAAATATAGATAAAGCAACAGTAAATCCAGGCGAAGAGATAACATTAACTATAAATTTTGGCAAACCATTAGGAGCATATACATTTGATATAGCATATGATAATAACTTATTAGAATATGTAGGAACAGCTGATGGTACTCCAAATGATAATGGAACAAGAGTAAGAGTTGTTTTTTATGATAGTACAGGAGGATCAAATCCAAAAGAAAGTATGCAAATAAAATTTAGGGCAAAACAAGGAATAACAACTTCTAATCCAACAAACTTTTCTATAACAGCAGAAGGTTTATCAAATCCAGATGCTTCTGAAAGTTATGATGATATAGGTGTTCCTATTGTTAAAGATTTTGTTGTAGAACCTAAGTATGAAGATTATAAATTTGATTTATCATATACAGGTAACCCAATAATTAATGAAGAAAAAGAAATGAAATTATCACTTACTTCAAAAATGGGAAAAAATTATGACCATGCAAGAATTATAGCAGAAGCAACTCAGCCAGAAGGAGGAAATGTACAATTACTAGGAACAGATGAAAGCCAATTAGAACATGATATAATAGATAGTGGATGGGGAGATGCAGGAGGATATAAAATTGGTGGAGAAAATGTTAATAAAGTTTTAAATTTAAGAGGTATTTTTGACAAAGCAGGCGAATATACACTTACTTTTAAACTTATAGACAGAGATAATTCAGATACAGTAATTGCTGAAAATAGTTTTAAAGTAACAGTAGGAGAAAAAGAAATAACTCCACCAGAACAAGAGAACCCAGAAAATAGTGGGGAAGTAGCTGGAAATGAAGAAAATACAACTACTAATAACGAAGTAAATAATAATGTAGTAAATAATGAAACATTACCAAACGAGTTGCCAAAAACAGGTATAAATATGTATATTCCTATATTAGTTATAGCAATCTTTATATTAAGTACAACATTATATATAAAATCTAAAAAAGAAAATAGATAAAAATATATTAAAAGAAAAATATAGAGCAAAATAAGAAATAATTTTGGATATAAAAATTGAAATATAAAACTAAATTATAAAATAGCGATAAATTTAAAATCATTAAAATAAACCAATATAAGCAAACTAAAATATTAAAAAATATTCTTAGTTTGCTTATATTAATAATACTAAAAAGGAAAGAAAAATGAAAAAAGCAAAGCACAGTAAAATGAATAATAATTTAATAAAAATATTTGCTATTTTTTTTATAGGAATTTTATTAATAATATACCTAAGCGAAATAAATAGTAATGCAAAAGAAGAAGAAACAACACAAATTGTAAAAAGAACTGCAAACCAAGTAATGCAAAATAATAGTATAATTAGTGAAGAAAGCCAAGATAGTAAAACTAATGAAGAAATACAAAAAACTCAAATACCAACAGAATACAAAGGTTTTTCAGTAATTGCAAAATTAGAAATACCAAAAATAAATTTAGAAACATATGTATTAGAAAATTATAGTATACAAGCATTAACAGTATCTGTTACAAAGTTTTATGGAGGAGAACCAAATGAAATAGGTAATTTTTGTATATCTGGGCATAATTATGTTGTAAAAAATATGTTTCACAATTTGAAAAAATTAGATGTAAATGATGAAATATTTTTAACAGATTTAAAAAATAGAACTTATAAATATAAAATTTATAAAAAAGAAACAGTCTTGCCAAGTGAAACAGAGTGTTTATCACAAATAACTAATGGAAGAATAGAATTAACTTTAATTACTTGTACAACAGATTCGTCTAAAAGAATTATTTTAAAAGCTGTAAAACAAAATTAATTAAAATTTATATAAACTATAAAAAATTGATAGGTAAAATCAAATATATAAATAAAACTAAAAATAATTATAAATGCGTAAGAGAAATAGGGAAATCCCTATTAAAACTTAAATATATTATATAAGGAGTATATAAATAGATAAAAAAATGAAAACAATGAAATATAGAGCTAATAAAATATTTAATTTTAAATTTATATTACTAATATTTTTCATAATCAATTTAATTCCAATCATAAGTAAAGCTTCGATAGAAGATTTTCCTAATAGCTATAAACCATATTTATATGAACTACAAAAAAAGCACCCATCATGGACTTTTACCCCACTAAATACAAACTTAGACTGGAAATATGTAATTGATAATGAAAATATTTTTGGAAAAAACTTAGTGCCAAAATCATATTCAGATAATTGGAAAAATACAAATCCGGGAGAATATAATGTAGAAGTAGATGCAGGATGGGTAGATTGTTCAAGACAAGCTTTATTATACACAATGGATCCAAGGAATTTTTTAAACGAAGTTAGAATATTTCAATTTGAAGAATTATCATTTAACGAAAAAATAAACTCAATAGATAGCATAGAAAAAATACTATATGGAACAGAATTTTATAATAATATAGTAAGTTATTTAACATCTAGTGGTCAAAATATAACAACAGATAAAAAATATTCAGATTTAATATATTTAGCAGGAAAAAGAGCAAAAGTAAGTACAAATCATTTAGCTTCAAGAATAAAACAAGAAGTAGGACCATTTTTATCACATAGTTCAATAAGCGGAAAAGTAGCAGGTTATGAAGGACTATACAATTTTTATAATATAGGAGCAACAAGTTCATCAGAGCCGATGGGAGCAATAATAAATGGACTAAAATATGCAAGAGATGGAAATGGTGCAAGTGAAGAAACAAAGGCAAAATTTTTAATCCCATGGAATACAAAAGAAAGGGCAATTACAGGAGGAGGAATTTTTATAGGTTCAAGTTATATCAATAAAGGTCAAAACAATATATATTTGCAAAAATTCCATGTAAATGATGCAATAGGTGGAGAATTATTTTGGCATCAATATATGACAAATGTATTAGCACCATACAGTGAATCACAGTCAATATATAAAGGATATAATAATAGCAATTTATTAAATTCTGCAATGAATTTTATAATACCAGTATATAATAATATGGAAAAAATACAGCCAGAAAGTCCAAATATAAATAAAAGTGATTTTGAAAGTGATAACACAAAAGTATATGCAAATGTAGAAACAACATTAAATGTAAGAACAGGACCAAGTACAAGCTATGAATCAATTACACTAATTAACAAAAATGAAAAAATGACAAGAATAGCAAAAGGAAAACAAGCAGGAGATAGATGGGATAGAGTAATTTTAGAAAATGGTATAGTAGGATATGTGTTCCAAAACTATATAGAAGAACTCCCAGAAACTCAAATACAAGAAATACAATTATCAATAGATAATAATGTAATAAATAAAAATGAAACTAAAAAAATAAATGTAAAAATAATACCAGAAGAGGCATCAAATCATAAGGTGGAATATAGTTCAAATAATGAAAAAGTATTAAAAGTATCACAAGATGGAAGTATTTATGGTGTAAGCAGTGGAAAAGCAACAGTAACAGTAAAAGCAATAGATAATGATGTAAAAGCTAGTATAGATATAGAGGTATATAGTAAAGTAACAGACATACAATTAAATGTAGAAAAAATAACTTTACAACAAGGAAGCACATATAAAATAATTGCAAATGTTTTACCAGATGATGCAAATAATAAAAATATTAATTATAGTTCAGAAAATAATGCTCTAGCAAAAGTTGATAATACAGGAAATATTACAGCAATAAATATAGGAAAAACAAATATAAATATAACTTCACAAGAAAATAGTGAAATAACAAAACAAATAGAAGTTAATGTAATAGAAAAAATAAATGATGGAGATATATTATTTGGAGATGAGCTAAAAGTAGAAGGCAATGAAATAACAGGAATAACGCAAGATTTAAGAAAAGTTGAACAATTAAAAAACAAAATTCAAGTAAGCGAAAATTATAAAATAAAAATTCTAAATAGAGAAGGAAAAGAATTGCAAGATAATGAATTGGTAGGGACAGGAGCAAAAGTGCAAATAATAAAAATACAAAATACTAGTAGAAATTCACAAAATAGTGATAATGAAATAATAGGAAACGACAAAGAAAAAGAAAATATAAATATAGTAAATAAAGAAGAGTCAAAATCAGAAACTAAAAATGAAATTAATAAATCAGAAGAAATTATCCAAGAATACACAATAATAATATATGGAGATATAAATGGTGATGGAAAAATAAACAGTACAGACTTATTAAAATTACAAAAACATATATTAGAAATAGAACAACTAGACATATATTCACAAAAAGCAGGAAATATAGCAAAAAACGGTAAAAAGCCAACATCACTTGACCTATTACTAATACAAAGAGATGTTTTAGGATTGCAAAAGATTACACAATAATCTCTTTAATTTTTAACAAAAGATAAAAATTTTAAAATATAAAAAATTATATTAAAAAAGTGTAAAAAATTATATGTTAAAAAAAGTAATTTATCGAAAAATATTAGAAAATTATATAAATAAGAAATAATTTTATATTACAAGAATTAAGTTACTAAGAGAGATGAAAGGAATCATATACTATGAAATTTAATTCAAAATTAACATTTTTAGCAATTTTAGTAGTATCAATAATATTAAATCTGTCAACAGTCAAGGCACAAAATGTGTATATAAGAACGAATAAAGCTGAAATAGAAATAGGAGAAGAGTTTTCGCTTATAATAGACTTATCCAATACAGCTGTAAGTGCTTTTGATTTTAATATTTTTTTCGATACAGAAATATTAGAATATAAAACAGGACCAGAAAATACAAATGTAGTTAATAATAAAATAATAACAACATGGTATGACGAAACAGGGGGAAAAACACCAAAAAACAATTGTGAACTTGTAAAATACACATTTAAAGCAAAAAAGACAGGGGAAACATTTATATCAACATATGGAGAAATTTATGATACAAAAGGACTAATAGAAAGCATAGATGAAGCAGAATCTATAAAAATAAAAGAAAATGTAACGACAGAAGAACGAGCAAGAGATAACACAAATGTAACTCCAAATGATTCTAAATTAAAAGAATTAAAAATAAATGTAGAAGGAATAAGCCCAGAATTTTCACCAGATATAACCCAATACTATTTTGTAACCCAAGAATTAGACAGATTAAACATTACAGCAATCCCAGAAAATGAAAATGCAAAAGTAACAATAACAGGAAATAACGACTTTAAGCAAGGAAACAATGAAATAAATATAGAAGTAAAATCACAAGATAACACAAGTACAACAAATTATAAAATAAATGTAACAAAAACAGACAATATAGAAAATGCAAATAGTTACCTAGAAAATTTAGCAATAGAATATTATGACTTAACACCTGAATTTAATAAAGATATATATGATTATAAAATAGAAGTAACAAACATAACCGAAAAATTAAATATATTAGCAATCCCCGAAAATATTAATAGTAAAGTAAATATAATAGGTGGAGATAATTTGCAATATGGTAATAATAAAATAGAGATAACAGTAACTGCACCAGATGGAATCACTGTAAAAAAATATAATATTAATGCATACAAAAGAACAGAAGAAGAGCAAAAAAAGGTAGAAGAGGAACAAAAAGAAAATGCAGAAAAATTAACACAAATACTGCAACAAAACAATGAAGAAAATATAAAAGTAGCAAATAAAGAAATAGAAAAAAATAATAGAAAAAATATTTTAATTGGAATTATAATAATAGCAATTATAGGAGGAATAATATTAGGAATATGGCATAATAAAAAGAAAAATAGAAAACAATAAAATTGATGAGTAAAATTATTAAAAAATGCAAAAAAACTATTTACTAAATAAAAAATAGCTGGTATAATTTACCTATAAATTTTGGAGGTGATAATATGAAATATAGATGTATGGCATGCGGATATATATATGATGACGAAGCAGAAGGAGTTAAATTTGAAGATTTACCAGAAGATTGGGTATGTCCTTTATGTGGAGTAGGAAAGGATATGTTCGAAAAAGTAGAAGAATAGCTTATAAATGATATCTTAACTTAATAAATTAAGATATCATTTTTTTGACCTATTAGCTAATGAAAAATTTTTATAATAAAATTAAATTTAATAAAAAAGGAGGAAAGAAAAATGGACTTAACTATCGATGTAGAAGATTACAGACTAAATATCAGAGTAGGAGGAATAATCGAACACGAAAACAAAATACTATTACACAAAGAAACAGACAAAAATTATTATGCACTAATAGGAGGAAGAATACAAACAGGAGAAAGCTCTGAACACGCAATAATAAGAGAAATGGAAGAAGAAATAGGCAAAAAAGTAGAAGTAAAAAATTACATAGCAACTATCGAAAATTTCTTTGAAGCAAATGATAAAAAATATCAAGAAATATTATTTGCCTACAAAATGGAATTTACAAATGAAAACGATAAATTAATTACAAAAACCATAAAAAATATAGAAGGAAATGATAATTTAAATTATGAATGGATTGATTTAAACAAAATAGATGAATATGATATAAAACCAAAAATTATAAAAGAAATATTAAAAGACAAAAACTTCCCAGTACATAAAATTAATGAAACATAATAAAAGGAGGAACCAAAAATGAAAGAAAAGTGTAGAATATCAATCATTGGAGGACCAGGTACAGGAAAAAGCACATTAGCAGAAAATTTAGGAAAAACATTAGATATACCAGTATATCATTTAGACGCAATAAATCATTTAGAAAATTGGAAAAAAAGAGATACAAAAGAAAGAGATAAAATAATTTTAGAAAAAGTAAAAGAAAATAGATGGGTAATTGATGGTACATATAAATCAACAATAAAAGAAAGATTGAAATATACAGATATAATAATATACCTTAGATATTCAACAATAGCAAAACTAAAAGGAATAATAACAAGATATTTTCAATATAAAGGAAAAGAAAGACCAGAAATACCGGGATGTAAAGAAAAAATGGACAAAGAATTTATAAAATTCACTTTGGAATGGAATAAAACAAAAGGAAAAATGATGGACGAGATTTTAAAGGAAAATGAAGATAAGAAAATCTTGGTATTTAAGAATAGAAAACAGCTAAATAGGTGGTATGAGAAGAGGTTTGGGGAGAAAATTGAAGTACTGCAATAATGTTATGTATTAAAGATAAAAATTATCTCGAAAGTATAACAAAACAACTATATCCAAAAGTTGCTGAAATTTATAAAACTACTCCGAAAAGAGTTGAAAGAGGAATTCGAAACGTTATTGAAACTTTATCAAGAAATAGAGTCCCTAGAAAATGTTATGAACTATGGGAAGGAAGAAAACCAACTAATTTGGAATTTCTGACTAGAATGGTAGAAAAATACGAACTAAGAATATAGTTCATAATCTGTCAAAAAAGCATCACCAGTTATTGGCGATGCTTTTATATTTTGCTCCAAAATCAACTATTACTTCTAATAGAATAAGAAAAACTTGTAAAGTCAGTGATATTGCAAAAGAAGAGTTTAAAGGCTTTGAGAGAGGAAAAGTAGGAAATAATGCTGAAATGAAAGTAGATAACCTAAAATTAACAAAAAATAAAACTATAAAAAATGATAGAAAATCTTTTATATTCTGATTCAATATGATAAAATATTTTATAGATAAAACATTAACAAAGGAATAATTAAAATGGAGAACATATTTGATGTAGATAAATTTAATATAATAGAAGATGAAGAAAATTATTACTTTTTCCGTGCTTTAAACATGGCAGACAATCAAGATTTAGAAACAGGAATAATATTAGATGAAGCAGGTAACTTTGAAAAAATAAGAACAGATAGAGAAAGATATGAAGAAAATTCAGAAAATGGGACACCAAAATATAGTAAAGATGCTCAAATAAGTTTAGAGCAAGTATATGACCATATAAAGATGCATTACAGAAAAGATACAAATTGTATATCACTTTCAAGCAATGGTAATGTGTCTATTTCTTATGGAAGAGGATTTTACAAAGACAGATATGTAGTGGTAAAAGTGCCAAAGAAAGAATTAGGAGAAAAAGTTATTAATGCTGGACAATACATGTTAGAAGAAATATCTAAAAAAGTAGATGAATATATATCTTCTATAAATAAAGATAGTAAAATTTTAGAAACACTAAATGAAATAGATAATAGTAAAACAGCAGATGAAATAAAAAAAGTAATAGAAACAAGGTACAATGCCAAAGAACCATTAGACACAAGTAAAGCAAGACCAAGAAAAGGAATTAAATATAAAGCACCAGTTGCAAGAATAAGTAGTTATCAAGCGCTAAATGATGAACAGTCATTGGAGAAAAATAAGATAATTGCAAAACTAACTCTACTTGAGAGAGTAGGAGGCATGGAACCAATAATTCCACATACTGCTAATAACAATTTATTAGTTCAAACAGTCGGAAATGCATTTTCATCACTAGAATTAGTCCATTATGGTGATATCCAAAAAGATGAGATAATAGATGTACAAAAAGAAATAGTAGATATTTTTGCTTTATTGCAACAAGTAGAAGGACAAGACAAACAAGTAATTGAAGATTTAAAAAAAGAAGTAATTAGATTTGCAAATGAAGGTAAAAGTATAGAAATACCAGAAAACAGTACATTGTTAAATGAATATAGTGTAAGAGATAATATATCAATAGAAGAAATGTATGACTTAACAGATGGAAAAGTAGAATACGGACAAGCAAATTCTATTGTAAAAAATATGTTTTATTTATCAAAATCGCAGGCAAACGCAAAAGAACTTGCAAATCTATTAGGAAAAATAACTGGAAATAATCCAAAATATAAAGAAGTTATAGAATATATATCAAATAATGGATTTAGAATAGAACCAGAAATAATAACAAGACAAAGTAATAGAGGAATTAAGATTAGTGAGTCAGTTTCATTAGATTTAAAAGATGAAGAAATTAGATTGAAAGATAAAATACAAGAATTATCAAAAAAAGAACAAATAGAAATTATTGAGAATGGTGGATTATCAGATATAAAAAATATAATGAGTAATACATTTTCAAGAGCAAAAAGAAATGAAACAATAAAAAAAGAAGAATATTATGCAGAAGCCATATTCTCATTATATGACTGGCAAAAAATAGGAATAGAAGAATTTACAATTGAAGAAAGAAATAATTTAATTGAAAGAATACAAAATGAATATTGTATAGAGTTGTACCAAAAGCTAGAAGAGCAAGGAATAGAAAGAAAAGATATTCCAACAATATTATTAAATATAGTAACAAGAAAAAATGACTTTGAAATTGAAGAAAATGATACACCAGAAACAATAAAAGAAAAAAGATTAAAACAGTATGACAAAATTATATCAGAAAATATAGAATTTTTAAAAGAAAAAAGAACAAATGAAAATATATCAAGTTTAAGTCAAGAACTTTCAATTGAAAGGATAGAAAGATTTTTAGGATATTATGATATAAAAGGAACAGGAATACAATTAAGACCATATCAACAAACAGCAGATGAAAAGACAGATGAAATATTGAAAGATAATAGATTTGCATCAGTAATATTACCAACAGGTGGAGGGAAAAGTTTTGTTACTATTTCACAATTATTAAAGCACCAAAATGAAGAAATACTATATTTAGCTCCTCAAAATGAAATATTAGAGCAAATGAAAGATTACATTATAAAATATGTACATGGGCCAGTAAATACGATTCGGAAGAAGTAAAGATGAAATAATAGCAGATGTATTTCCAAATTTAAAATTTTCTACATATTCTGGATTACTTGCAAGAAATGGAAAGGACATTATAAATAAAGAATATGGATTTGTCGTATTGGACGAATTACATAGAACAGGTGCAAAAGAATGGGGAGATAGACTAAATACTTTAATAGATAATCAGCCAGAAACCACGAAAGTATTAGGAATAACAGCTACACCAAGAAGAGATGCAGATGGCATCAACATGGCAAATGAAATGGCTGAAAGACTAGGATATACAAATAAAGAAGCAGTAAGCGGAAAACACATTGCTATGAATATGAGCTTAACAAATGCAATAAGAATGGGGTTAGTTGTAAATCCTAAGTTAGTTAGTTGTGAATACAGTTTAAAGGAAGATGGAAGTTTAGATAAATTAAAAGATAAAATAGAACAAATAGAAGATATAGAAGAAAAAAATGAAAAGTTAACACAATATGAAATCCTAAGAAGAAATGTAGAAAATGCAGAAGGTATACCAGAAATATTACAAGAAAATGTGAAAAAAGGTGGAAAATATATAGTATTTTTACCAATTGTAGATGAACTAGAAGATGAAGATGGTAATGTAATTGGAAGAAAAAAAGGAAAAGATAAAATAAAAGAATATGAAAAACAAATAGCAGAATATTTTAAAGGCTCAGATATAACACCAAACTTTCACTCAATGCTTGGAGAATATGGAGATAAAGAAAATGCTAAAAGATTAGAAGAATTCCAAAATAGCAATACAGAAGAAACAGAATTCATGTTAGTAATGAATAAAGCAAATGAAGGTTTACATTTAGATAAACTAGATGGAATAATATGGCTAAGACCACTTGACGAAAATTCTAGAATACTGTACTTACAACAATTAGGAAGAGTTATTTATTCAGAAGACCCAGATAATCCAACAAAAGATGAAGATAGACCAGTAGTAATAGATTTAGTAAATAATACTATAAAAGTAAATTGGGAAGATGAAATTACAGAACAAGATGATATACAGATGTTAAATCTTATAATAGACTGGACAGAAAGGCATAATGGAACATTACCAAATATAAATAGTACTGATAAAGAAGAAACTGGATATGCAAAAATATTAAAAGAAATTCAAGATAAATATAAAGGATATTTAGAAAATGAATTTGATGGATTAAATGAAAAGCAAATAGAAGAAGTAAAAGAAATAATAAAACTAGGAGCTCAAATAGATTTGTGGCAGATGGAACTACCTGAAAAGATGCAACAAACAAGAAATGGAGAAAATAATGAAAGAAACCTTATGAATAAAAATTCAGGACCGTTTGGGGTTACTGGATTAATAAAAGATTTTGTGGAGTTAGAAGATAAAGCAAATGAAATTAATAAAATTGGCAAAAGTTTAAAAAATGCATTAGAGATAAAAGAATGGTGTGAAAAAACATATGGAGATAAAAAAATAAGGGACAGAAAATTACCAAAACACGGTGCAGAAGATGAATATGAAAATTCACTAGCCACGAAGCTAGGAACTATAAGAAAAAAAATAAAGAAATATGAAGGAAGAGCAATAGAAGAGATAGAAGAAAAAGAAGATAAAAAATTAGTAGAAATAATAAGAAAACTAGATGAAGAATATGGTATAGAATCTAGTTTAAAAAATGCATTAGAGATAAAAGAATGGTGTGAAAAAACATATGGAGATAAAAAAATATGGGACAGAAAATTACCAAACCAACTTTCAGAAGATAAATATGAAAAGTCACTAGCTAGGAAGCTAAATAAGATAAGAAGCAAAATAAAGAAATATAACGGAAAAGCAATAGAAGAGATAGAAGAAAAAGAAGATAGAAAATTAGTAGAAATAATAAGAAAACTAGATGAAGAATATGGTATAGGAGATAGTTTAAAAAATGCATTAGAGATAAAAGAATGGTGTGAAAAAACATATGGAGATAAAAAAATAAGGGACAGAAAATTACCAAAATACGGTGCAGAGGATAAATATGAAAATTCACTAGCTACTAACCTAGGAAATATAAGAAGAAAAATAAAGAAATATAACGGAAAAGCAATAGAAGAGATAGAAGAAAAAGAAGATAGAAAATTAGTAGAAATAATAAGAAAACTAGATGAAGAATATGGTATAGGAGATAGTTTGAAAAATGCATTAGAGATAAAAG
>CALXFD010000017.1 GCA_944387495.1 uncultured Clostridia bacterium
TCTCCAATTTGTCTGTTTGCTTCTGCCAATAGTTTGTCCAATTTTGTGTCATCCCATCCCCAGTTATAGTTTATTTTGCTGGGAATAAATGCTTTGTAGTCATTTATTTTTACATATTTGCCTGATTTATAATCTTCAAGTTTCACTAATATCTCCCTCCTTTTATTTATCTATATATTATTTAATTTAAAGCTCCTGACATAATTCTAAATTTAGGAGTATTTTTCCAAATTTCTTGTAGTTTATTGAATTTTTCATTAGGATTTAGCATTAAGTTAGCTAAATTATCTAATTCTTTATATTCTTCTTCAGATAATTCAAAATTCTTATCTTGTATATATTTAGGCATATGTAAGAATATAATTTCATCATTCATTAATGAATGAAAATCATAAAATAATCCTCTTATTGAAGCTTTTAGCCCTAAAGTTGGTGGATCAGAAGAATATAAAATAGTTTCAGGTTTATATTTATTTTGTCTTACACCTAAATAAGCATTTGCCCCAAATAAAAATTTATCATAAGGAATATCATTCAAATCAAATCCCATTTCATGGTCTGGGCAATGCTCATCTGCATCTACTAATTTCCATCTATTTTGTTTCTCATCAAAATACTCTGTAATCCAATGGTCATAACATATTCCATCATAGTGGATATATTCAGCAAATCCACTTCTAGCTCTAGCAGGTATTCCTTTAGCTTTTAATATACTCACCAGTAATATAGCTTGACTTCTACAGGTAACATAAACTTTGTCTTTTGCTTCTCTTTTGGTAGTATAGTTAGGATTTTTTCTTAATAATTCAGCTATTACACTTTGTGCAGTTGGAAAAATGTCATCTTCATATTCTAATCTAGTAATTGGCACTTTAGTCATATCTCCCCAAAATCAATCTTTTTTATTTCTAATTTGCTTATCTCTAAAAGCTACTGGATGAATTATTTGCATTCTTTGTAATAGACATAATTGTTCAATATCATCTGGCAATTTTTTTGCAAAATCCTTATAATATCCTAAATCTGTAAATGAACTTGTTTTCTTATAAAATTCTAATATTTCTTTTTCCATTTATTATCCTATCCTTTCCATTTATATTTTTTATAATTTATAATATTAAAACCATTCCAAAACTTCATTCAATTCTTTTCTAGGTCTTGGTTTAGGATTTTCATCTGGATAACCGATAGAAATTGCTGAAATTAGTTCCATGTTCTCATAGCCAATCAATTTAGCAATGTCTTTCTGCGTATACACAATATCTCTTATCCAGAGAGAACCTAACCCCAAATCTGTGGCTCTTAAGCAAATATGTTCTATAGCTCCTCCGATTGAAAGTGAATCTCCTATAATCCAATTATCTCCATATTCCTTAAGAACTAATATAAGTATAGGAGCTTCTTTCATTATTTTTGCAGTTGCTTTAACACTACTATTAGCATTATATATTTGTCTTTCTAAATTAATCTTTTCGTTATTTTCCTTTTCCAACATAATGTCAGCAATTTTATTTTTTATAGTGTCGGTTACTATTACAAATTTCCAAGGTTGTCTATTTTTGGCAGATGGTGCTAATCTTGCACAATCGATTAAGTCTTCAATTATTTCCTTAGATATTTTAGTATTTTTATATTTGCGAATACTTCTTCTATTTTTTATTGTTTCTTTTAATTCCATTCTGACCTCCTAACCTTTGCAAACATTTATAAATTCCTTGAAAATTTTATTATGTTTCTCATCTATTTTATATAAACTTTCTGGATGAAATCTAACACCAATATAAAAAGTTTTGTTTTTAGATTCTATTACATCAGGGTATCCATCTTCACAAAAAGCAACTTTATCCAATTTAGGACATTCTTTTATTGTTCTCTTATGCCTAGAATTAACTTGCATTTTATTAGTTTGAACTATATCATAAAATCTTGAATTTTTATCTATATTAATCCAGTGAACATACTCATCAATTGATTTATCATGCTTTTCTGGATTAGGAATTTTATAAGTAGTTCCTCCTAAAGCTCTTGCAATATTGTTCTGTCCAGCACAAATACCAAGTATTGGAAGATTTTTTTCATAACAGTATTTAGCAATTATACTTTCATAATTATCTGTTTCTGCTCCACCTTGTAAAATAATACCATCACATAATTTTAATTGAGCGATTAAATTTTCTTTCTCCTCTATGGATAAATTATCTTTCCAATTATCTCCACAATAGTTTATATTAGCTTCTGTAGGTAGTATTCCAATAGCTACTCCACCATTATCAAAGATTGCTTGTTTTACTTCATCTCTTATAAAAGTATCTATTTTATTTGATTTATAAGTAGCATAATGCTTTGACACAATGCCAATAATAGGTTTGTTCATCTTACCTCTCCTTTATTTCTTTAGGTTTTGTCAAAAGTTTTCTAGTAAAAACTCTTGTAACCCTTGATTTGATAATGTTTTTCTAGAAATATGGTTTTTCCCCCTTGACTACTTCGTTTTATGTTCCTCTTGATTAACTTAATATATGTTTTATAAATTTTGTAAAGGCTGGGCAAAGCTTATTCATTTTAGCCTTTATGAAATTTTTAAAACATATTATAATTTTAAAATGAGGAAAGACAAAACTCGTGCATTTAATTTATGTTTACCATTTTTTCATAGAACTTTTTACATTATCTTTCTTTATGTATAATTTATATCATAATTTTATATTTTTCTCAATCAAATCGCTAATTTTTTGTAATAAATATACTGAATTATAAACAAAAATAAAGTACCCATATTTACAACAAGGCACTTTACTTAGGATTCTCTTTAACTATTTAAATTTTATTTTTATAAATTCATATGTTCATCAACATACAACCATATAATATGGAGTACCCAGCATAGATATATAATCTCTGTAACTCACTCACAGCAACTATTATATCAATTTTAAAAGTTCATTTTATATGTTTCCACACTCCATATCTAAAACAACCTTAATATGAATTTCAGAATTTTGTACTTTTTCTAGTCCGAATCTACCTCTTTTATGAAACATAATTGTATTTTGAAAGCTAGTAAATTCAAGTATTACTGGAAATTCTTTAACTCTAGCAACGCAACACATTCCACATGGCTCGTAAATGGAAACATATCCACCGGCTTCACACCGCCAACCTCATACACTTCCTCCAACTTAGCTAAATCTCTCACCAAAGTTGCAGGGTTACAACTAATATACACAATCCTTTTTGGCTTAATTTTAAGCAAATTATTTATACTAGTATTATCCAGCCCTTTTCGAGGAGGGTCTACCATAACAATATCTGGGATAATTTTTTTAACTTCAATCATGTCTGTTAATAATTTTTCCACATCGCCAGCAATAAATTCTGCATTTTTTACATCATTTATTATTGCATTTTCTTTTGCAGCCTTAATCGCCTCTTCTACTATTTCAATTCCATAAACTTTTTTAGCATATTTAGACATGTATAATGAAATTGTTCCTATACCACAATACAAGTCAAAAACAGTATCATTTTTTGATATCTCTGCTTTTTCTACTGCAAGCTTATATAAATTTTCTGCCTGTACTGGGTTTACTTGGTAAAATGATAATGGATATATATTAAATGTATAATCTCCTAAAATGTCTTTAATATATGGTGTTCCATATGCTGTTCTATTCTTTTTTCCTAATATTACATTTGTATTTTCCATATTGGTATTTATTATTATGCTTTTTATTTCAGGAAATTTTGTTGATATATTTTTTATTAATTCTTTTTCATTTTCTATTTGTGTTCCATTTATTACTAATATGCACATATATTCATTTGTCTTGAATCCAGATTTTATAGTTATATGTCTTAATAGTCCTTTTCTTGTGGTTTCATTATAGATACTAAGTTTTCTCTCAATCCATAAATTAAATATGTATTTTGCTATTTCTTCTGCTTTTTCATTTTGTATAAAACATTTTTTTACAGGTATAATTTCATGTGTTCTGTTTGCAAATACTCCTATTTGTGGCTCTCCTTTTTTGTCGATTCCTACTGGGTATTGCAATTTATTTCTGTAATGGTATGGTGCTTCCATTCCTAATGTTTCTTCAACTTCTACTTTGTTTTTTAATGTTTTATTTACTAAGCTTTGTACCGCATTTTGCTTTATTTTTAGTGTTTCTTCATATTTTATATGTCTTAAATTACAACCTCCACACCTTTTATATGTTTCACAGTCTACTTCTATTCTTTTTTCTGATTTTTTTATTATTTCTATAATTTTTCCATATGCATATGATGTTAATACTTTTACAATAAGTATTTTAATTTTTTCTCCTTTTATTGCTCCTGGTATAAATATAGCAAAATTATCTATTTTTGCTATTCCTTCTCCTTCAAATCCGTTATCTATTATATCTACTATATATTCCTTATTTTTTTCTACTACCATAGTATCTCCTTTTATTCTTTATATTTGATACCTATTAATTATATACTAATTTAGCCTTTTTGTAAATTAAAGTATCAATTTTGCGTCAATTTTCGCTTTCCTAATATAAACAAAAGTGAACAATCTAAAATATTCTGATTGTTCACTTTTAGTTGTTTTATTTTATCTAAAATTACTTGTTCTTACATATGCTACTCTTCCTGTTTCTCTTACTCTAACTTTATCGATTCCAGGTGATACATTTTCCAACACTACAACACTTGTATTTGGTAAATATTGATATTGTGTTCCTGTAAGATTAGGATTTTGGTATAATGTTGTTCTCTGTTTTAAATATTTTACTTGACCTACTGTTGATGTTGTCACATTGTTACTTCTTGATGTATATGTTAAGTCAATCCATCCTCTATCTGTCATTCCCCATCCATTGCTTTCTGCTATTATTTTTACAATACTTCCTTTTGGATATGCTCCAACTTTTTCATATGAAGTACTAGCCCCTCTTCTTATATTTAGTCCTATATTTGATGTTATTATCACATTATATGGATTAAATGGATAATCTGCTATTTCTGAATTATATATTTCTACTAAATAGTCTGCATCTACCCATGCATTTATTCCGACTTTTGCCCAATTACCATTCATTTGATATACTACCACTTTTGTTCCATCTGGATATGCAGTTATTTTTGAATAATTTATACCAGGTCCACTTCTTACATTTACTCCTACTCCTGTGCTAGTTTTAACATATCTTGTATATTGAGGCATTTCAACATTTCCTGTGCCTTGGTTGTTATTTTGATTATCATTTTTAAAAGCAAAAAATCCTTTGTAATTTGCATAGTTTCTAAAATTACTTATACTACAAAATACAGTATTGCCTTCAACTCGTACCTTTCCAACTCTACTTGGTATTTCAAATTTTCCGCTATATAAATATGGGTCAAATATTTTTAAGGTATCTCCATCTACTCCTACTATTACAACAAAATGTCCCCCAGAAGTAAATAATCCTTCACTTACACTAGCTATTACATAATAATTATTTCTTACTAGATTTATTGCTGTATCTAAACTATATGTTTCTTCATATCCTATTCCAAATTGTTCTGCTGTCCATTTAAATGCTGACCAATAAGTTCCATTATTTGTACTTCTAAAACCATTTCTTACATATAAATCTCCCATTTCTGGTGGTGTAATATTTCCTTTTATGCTGGAAACAACCATGGCTGATGCTGTTGGACCACATCCACTAATTCCTATTGTCTGATTACTACTTCCTGTTACTGTATATGGATGATTTTTCCATCTACTATCAATTTGTGAGTAATAAGTTAGACCTTGATATGGTCCTAATTGAAATGAAGCAGTTCGTGCTTTTTCATTATTTTTTGCTTGCTCATATGCTTCTTCATTTTCTTCTTTAAAGCTTTCTTCATCTGTCGCTTGATACTCTAATGATTGTTCTTCAACTATTGTTTGTAATGGTATTTCTTTTGTAGATTCATTATCTATATTTTCTTCATCTGTTGCTTTAACTTTTGTAATTGGTATTGATATAACGCTAAATACGATTGTAAAAATAGTTATTAATGTTATTAGTGTTTTTCTTTTCATATTTTTCTCCTTTCTAATTATTTATATATAAATATGTTATTTTCATATTTTTGTTAATGTTTAATAGATTTTTATTCATTTTATACAAAAAAGCCTATCCACAAATAATATATTTTCTATATTATTTATGAATAGACTTTTTTATCTATCTATATTTAATTCTTAAATTTAAACTATTCTCTTGTTGTATCTTTTAATTTATTAAATATTGTTAATTTCTTCATAGCATCTGAAATATTTTTTGCGAATACTTTTAGTCTTCTTGTATTTTCTTTTACATTTCCTAAGAAGAAAGAAATTCCAAAGCTAATTATTAATATAATGAATGATATCAATGTTGTTATATTAAATCCTATAACACAACTTTCATTTAATACATTAGGAATAATTGATAAGAATAGTCCAAATATTATTGAAAAAGTTGCTGTATAAAATCTTTTTATCAATTTATTCATAATAAATGATATTACTAATGCTCCAATTACTAATCCAACACCTGCTGGAATTAAAACTGCTAAATTAAAATCTGCTAATGAACCTACATATAATTCATATAGTCCCAAAGAAGATAATATTACTGCACTATCTACACCTGGCACTATTGAAGAACCTGCAACAGCTACTCCTAAAAATACTGATTGAATTAGGTTTGGATTTGTTATTGTAGGGAATAGATTTGGGTTAAGATGAAATATGCTAAATCCAATTATAGCTGATATTACAATAAATGCATAATATTTTTTCTTAAATCCTTCTTTTTTAACTTCTTTATAAAATAATGGTATAGTTCCTAAAACTAAACCTAGAAATGCAAACCTTGTATACATTTCAAAATTTGTTAAAAAGAAATCTACTATTTTACTAAAAATTATTACTCCTATTCCAAATCCTAAGAATAATGGAATTAGAAATTTTATGTTTTCTTTGAAATTTTTAAATAATGTTCCTATTGCATTAACTGTTTTTTGGTATAAGCCAAATATAACTAATAATACACTTCCACTTAATCCTGGTGCAATTCCACCCATTCCTACTATTAATCCTTTTAAAAAGTTTAGCATTTGTGACCTCCTATTTTTTAATGCTTGTATATTTATAGCATAAAATGATAAAAATTGCAACTATTTTGCTTCAAATGATTAAATAAGTATAAACTCGTCAATTGAAAAAGTAAATGCAATTATGAAGAATGATAGTTGACCTTTTTATTTACAGTTAGATATTTTTCAAATATTCTTCTAATTTTGATAATTTAATTTTTTTAGTCAAGTTTGAAACATATACATCATTTGAATAATTAAAAACTAAAAAAGTAATATTTTTAATAATAACTCTATGTGGCTCTATATATGTAAGATTAGTTTTCTCTAATTTTCTAATGCTACCATTTATAAAAGTAGGAGTAACTTTTGAAAACTCACATATAAATTTAATTCTCTGTTTTAGACATTCCTCAAATTGTAATTCTTGTTTAATTATCTTCATTTTTTACACCATCCTTTCGTTTGGATGATTTTAATATTGTTTTTAGCAACAAAAAAATCAACCAGATTTTATTTTCTGATTGATTTTGTATCAATTCTGTTCTATTAGTTCGAACAGAAACGTCATTGGTGCGGATGAAGGGACTCGAACCCCCACGCCGTTGGCACTGGTTCCTAAGACCAGCGCGTCTACCAGTTCCGCCACATCCGCATAATTACTTAACAATTAATATAATAGCACAAAAATAAAATTGTTGTCAATACTTTTATTCAAATTATTTTGAAAAATATAATATAAATCCTCCAACAATTGCAAATATAAACCCTACCATTTTTAATCCAGTAGAGCCTTCATTTTGGTCTCCAAATCCAAAAAATCTTTTTGTAATTAATCTTGCATCATATATTAATATTACACCTAATAAAACTAATATTACTCCTATTAATTTCAAAATCATTTGCCACATTATAATCAACATCCTTTTTTATTTAAAACTAATAAAGTATACTAAACTTTATTTATATACTTTATTAGTTTTATTATTATATTAATATAATACCAAAAAGTAAGTATTTTTACAATATTTTTGTTTCATTTTTAAATAATTGTATTTTTTGCTTTTTGTAATTATAATTTAATTGCTTTATCTATTGCTTTTTTTAATTCGTTTAAGTCATCTTCATTTGGGTGAGCTAATGCATTTTCAAAATTTTCTATGCTTTTCTTTATCTTTTCATCATTTGGATTTGATTTTAGCATTTGCTCATACCTTTCTTTAATACTTATTGGCATTTTTCCTTGACAATAAAAATATCCTATTATTTCGTTGCTTTCATCAATAAATTTTCTTGCTCTACTAAATAATAGTGCGAAATATTCTTCATTTCCTCCAAATCCGCATGTTCCAAAATAAAATATTTTTTTGTTTTTTATATTTAATAATTCTTTTTGTATTTTTTCACTAGGATTTCCTTTATCTGTCCATGAACCAATAAATATTATATCTGCTAACTCTTTTTCTACTATATCTTTTGAAAATTTTTCTTTTATTGTTTCTGCTAATTTCTTTGTGTTTCCTGTAATACTATCATATATAATACAAACTTTCATATTTTCTCCATTCATTCTTTATTATTTTTATTATATATATAAGTTTTCTAAATTTGCTTGCCTTTTTATTTTATTTGTTGTTGTTTTTATTAAAGGTGTTTCTGAAACTATTATTCCTCTTATTCCTTTATATTTAGGCATTATCCTATTAACTTCTTTTATTTTATCTGATAAAACTTTGTATATTTCATCATCTTTTTCTACTTTATATGCTTCTTTCATAATTTCTCTATCAAATATGATTTTTACGTTTATTTTGATATCTTCTTTATCATCAGATTGTTGCTTTCCAAATATAAAAGATTCTTTTACTCCTTCTATTTTGTTTACTAGATTTTCCATTTCTTCTGGGAATATGTTTTTACCATTTTTTAAAACTATTACACTCTTTTTTCTTCCACATATAAATATGTATCCATCTTCATCAATTCTAGCTAAATCTCCTGTATAAAACCATCCATCTTTCATGACTTCATTTGTTGCTTCTTCATTGTCATAATATTCAAGCATGACATTTGGTCCTTTTACAGCAAGTTCACCTTTTCCTTCTTCATCTGCATCTTCTATTTTTGCTTGAACATGTGGTAAAGATTTTCCAATTGAACCTGTTCTAAAATTTTCATTTGTTTCTATTCCTATAATTGGTGATGTTTCTGTTAGCCCATATGCTTGGCATAAATTAATTCCCCAATTTCTAAATGATTCTATTACCTCTGTATCAAGTGCAGCAGCTCCACTAATAAATAATTTTATATCTCCACCAAATACGTTATGAATATCCTTGAAAGCTTCTTTTTTCTCTTGCATTGATTTGTCTTTATATTTTTTCATAAGCTTTTTAGTTTCTTCCATTTTTCCTTCTTTTTCAAGAGTTCTTTTTATATTTTTATAGAACATTTCATATATTGCAGGAACAAATGCTACACATGTTGTTTTATACTCATTTAAGTTTTCTACTATATGTCTTATTCCATCACAAAATGCTCTTTCGGCTCCTATGTATAATGAAAGCAACATTCCAACAGTACACTCATATACATGGTGTAATGGTAAAAATGATAATATTCTATCATTTGAATCTATATCTAATACAGATGCCAAGTCCATTAAGTTTGATACTAAATTTTTATGTGAAAGTGCTACAACTTTTGATTTTGATGTTGTTCCTGATGTGAATAACATTATTTTCATTTCTTCTGGGTTTATTTTGCTATCTATAAATTCTCTATTTCCTGCTTCAACTAATTCTTTTCCTTTTTCTATTAATTCTCTTTCTGAATAGATACCTTCATCATGTGCACATGAATCCATAGATATTAAATGTTTTAATTTGTTTTTATCACTATATTTTATTTTTTTAATTGTTTCTTCATATTTTTTAGAATAAAAAATTGCTTCTACTTCTGATCTTTCTATTACCTCTTCTAATTCATTAGCTGGTAATGACCTATCCAATGGAACTACTATTCCTGTACCACATACTACTGATAAATATGCAAGTTCCCATTCATATCTATTTTCTCCTATAACAGCTATCTTCTTGCCTTTTAGTCCTAAGCTAATTAATGCTGTTCCTAGATAGTCTATCATATCTCTTATTTCATTATGTGTGTATAGTTTATATTTTCCTTTTTCTATTTTTATTTTATATCCTATTTTGTTTCCATATAGTTTTCTTGTTTTGTTTAACATATCTTTTAAATCTGTTATTTCTAAAACGTCTTTGTTCATTTTTCTGTTATCTCCATTTCTTTTATTTATATTTTTTCTTTTATTTTTATTGCAAATCTATTTTATAATATCAAAAAAAATAAAATTATTCCATACTTTTGCTATAAATATTTAAAAAAATAATAAAGCTCCTATATTTTAAATGTAGAAGCTTATTTTTTATTTCATTATTACTTCTTAAATTTTGAACAAATTTCTTCTATTTGTTCTTTTGTTATAGAACCCTGCCTCAAAATTTCTGGTATTCCCTCAACAACTTGTACAATAGTAGACGAAATACCAATTTTACTAGGTCCTCCATCTATAAAATAATCTACTTTTCCTTCAAAGTCTTTTATTATTTCTTTCAAATTAACTCCACTAGGTTTTCCTGAAATATTTGCACTTGGGGTAGCTATTGGCACTCCTGAATATTCAATTAGTTTTAGGGCTATTTCATTTGCTGGCATACGTATTCCTACTGTATTAGAATTTGAAGTCAAAATATCTGGAACAAGGGCTTTTTTATTTAAAATAATGGTAAGTGGTCCCGGAAAAAATTCTTTCATTAAAGCATATTCTAATTCTGTTATATCTTTTGCAATTTTGTTTACCATCTCTATGCTATTTACTAATAAGCTAATTGGTTTGTTTAGGGGCCTTCGCTTAACTTTATATAGGTTTTTTATAGCTTCTTCATTTAGTCCATTTGCACCTATTCCGTAAACTGTTTCTGTTGGAAATACTACTATTCCCCCATTTTTTATTATTCTTGCTGGTTCTTTTAGCTTTTCATACTCTGTATTGTTTCTGCAATCTAAATAATTTTTCATAAATAGTCACATTCCTTTTAATTTTATAATGAAATAGCTAAAATAATAAAGATTTTTTAACTATTTCTATCTTTTTATGATATTAGTTTACCATGAATTATATCTATTTTCAAGAATTTACTTTTTATCTTTAATATCTTAATTTTTTTCAAGTATGTATAGAATTTTTACTTTATAAATAATGTACATATCCGAATTATTTTATATGAAATTATCTCTAAAAGTATAGTAATATTAAGCATTTTATGATATAATATAAGAGTAGTTTTAAAAAGATTTAGGAGGTTTTTTTATATGTCTAATGAAGAAAATTATATAATCGAAAATGAAACAACTGATACTGCAAAAAAGGCAGAGTATTGGAGTACTGGTATTGGATTAAATAAGGTCGATAATTTAGAGCCTTCTAAATATTTATTAGACTTATCTCAAAAAAATATTAATGGAGAATTAAAGTATAGCGAAGTCGAAAACTTATTAAAAACATATTATGAAACACAAAATTCTAATGATATAAACATTCAAAGAGAAAAAGAATGTGATTTAGTATCTTTAAGAATTGCTCAACTGTTAGAAGATAATAGTTTTGGTTTTAGTCCTATTACTTTAAAGAATATTCACAAATATCTGTTTAAAGATATTTATGATTTTGCAGGTAATTACAGAAATTATAATATAACAAAAAAAGAGGACATACTTAATGGAGATACTGTTAAATATGTAAATTATCAAGATATTGAAAGTTATTTTGATTATGATTTTAAAGAGGAAAAAGAATTTGATTATTCAAAACTAAATAAAGATGAATTAATAAAGCATATTGCAAAATTTACTTCAAGTATTTGGCAAGTACATCCTTTTGGAGAAGGCAACACAAGAACAACCGCAGTATTTATTGAAAAATATCTTAACAATATGGGATTTAGTATTAATAATGATATGTTTAAAGAACACAGTTTATATTTTAGAAATGCTTTAGTTAGAAGCAATTATGGGAATATTCCAAAAGGAATTTATCCTACATTTGATTATTTAGTAATGTTTTTTGAAAATTTATTACAAGGAAAAAATAACGAATTAAAAAATAGAGATTTATATATTAAAGAATTGTTTGAAAATGGTGATTTGTAAAAAACCAAGGATGAATCAATATGTCAAATTAAATTTTTTCTTTAATAATTTAAAAATAAACTTCCATATCTTAAATATGGAAGTTCATTTTTAATTACAATTGCAATTATTGTTATCTTTATTCTTCATATAAAACTTTTTCATAGCAAGCTTATCTTGCACTCCACGAAGTGCTTCACCAAATCTTTGGAAATGTACTATTTCTCTTTCTCTTAAATATCTTAGTGGATCTAATACATCTGGATTGTCACGACATAAGTCTATTAATTTTTCATAAGTTGCTCTTGCTTTTTGTTCTGCTGCTAAGTCTTCTTGTAAATTTGCTATTGGATCACCTTTACAAGCCAATACTGACGCTGTAAATGGATATCCAGCTGCTGCTTGTGGGTATACATCTACACCATGGTCTGTATAATATGCTCCTAATCCTGCTTTTTCTATTTCTTCTATACTAGCATCTTTTGTTAGTTGGTGTACTATTGTTCCAACCATTTCTAAATGGGCTAATTCTTTGTTTCCATTTTGTTGTCAATCATTTTCTTTCCACAAATTGTTCTACTTTCATATGAAGATGATATTTATCTCTTAAATCTGCGATTTCTTTCATCATTTGAGATTTATGATGTTCATCTAAAGCTTCTTGATTTTCCCATCTATCAATTAATAAAACTGTTTCTTTATCATCCATTGGGAAGAAATACTCATATTTTTGATTACCTTTTTCAGCTCTTACTCTGTCTACAACTCCCTTTTCTACCATTTCTTCTGCAAATTTTTTTGCATTTCCATTTTCTCCTGTATAATAAATATTTATTGTTAAACTCATAATCAACACTCTCCTTAAATTTTAATTAATACTTTCAATAGTAACTTCAAAATCACTACTTATATTTCCTAATATTTCAGTTCCTGATTCTATTGTTCCTAATTTATATAATGAACTAGAATATCTAAAATCTTTATAAAATACTGATACATTTCCCCAAGGTGCATAATATGAAAAGTCTCCTATTTGTGGTGTATATCCAGAAGGTAATCCTTCTGTGGATAATTCATTTGGC
Source organism: uncultured Clostridia bacterium (assembly GCA_944387495.1). Taxonomy (GTDB): domain Bacteria; phylum Bacillota; class Clostridia; order TANB77; family CAG-508; genus CAG-269. The sequence goes on from CALXFD010000017.1 coordinate 13,398, forward strand.
AATGTTGCGATTTTTTCTGTATTATTAAAATCTTCAAATGTTAGTGTTAGTGGTAACATTTTCAATAAGTCTCTACTTGCTTGGTTATCATCTAATCTAACAAATACTTCATTTCCGTTTACTGTTAATTTTATTCTTGCATTTTCCATATCTACTTCTTCTCCTTCATTTTGTGAATTTTGAGTTTCATCTAAACTATTACTATTATCACTTATAATATTTTCCTCTATATCGCTATTATTAATATCATTTTGTATATTTTGTTGATTTGAACTATTATTACCTTCTTGACTTGTATTTTCCTTAGGGTTGAAATATATGATACCTCCTAAAATAACAGCTATTATTAATAAAATTATAATAAAAATGATTTTTTTCATTTATCTTCTCCTTAAAATCCTATTTCAGATAGCCATTCATTAACTGCGCTTTGTGAATTTTTACTACTGCTATCTCTTACTGATAATCCTTCTGTTACTGTTGCATTTGGTTCTTCATCTTCTATATTACTTGGTGTACCTGATAAACCAGAACCTCCGCTTGTAGTAAATGGTGCTATTGTTTTTCCTGATAAATCATATTCATCTAAAAATGTATATAATGCCATTGGCATATCTCCCCACCAAATTGGATATCCTAAAAAGATAGTATCATAATTATCTATATTATCTATTTGTGTACTTAAAGCTGGTCTCGCATTATCGTTTTGCTCTTCTTGCGCTATATCTAATAAATCATTATAATTATCCGTATATTGTTCTTCTGTCTCTAATTTAATTATATCTCCGCCTACTGCTTCATGTATAAAGTTTGCAACGTTCTCTGTATTTCCTGTGTGTGAGAAATATACTACTAGTACATTTCCATTTTTATTTTCTTGGCTATTTTGATTTTGTTCTACATTTGTTTTATTGTTTGTAACTTGTCCTACTCCCTGATTTTCCTCTTGATTTTCACCACTTGCTTGATTTTGTACTGTACTTGTATTTTCGTTATTTCTTGCTAAATTAATACCTACTACTATTACAATTATTGCAATTACTAAAATTACTCCTATTAAAACTATTAACTTTTTATTCATAATTTCATCTTCCTTTCTTTTTTATTCTTTATCTAATCTCAAATAATTCCCAATAGTATCTCTTGTAAACTCACCTCTTTTAGTTTAATAATTTCAAAATTCCTTTATATGTGATGTCATATATTGATAAATACTTGAATGGTACCTCCGCAGAATTCATTGCTTTCATTTGTTTTTCTGTTACTTCTGCATAAGGATAAATACCATACATTAATGGGAAAAATAAGAATACAAATTCATCTTTTTCTTCATCACTCATTTTTCCAAAGAATTTATCAACACATTTTCTTACCATCTTTATAGCATTTCCATAAGCTCTTTTAAATTCTATCAACTCTTCCATTCTACTGTTTTCTTCCATGTCATACATGTTCATTGAAAGTAGTTTTAACAAATTTCTTCTTTTTGATACTGTTTTTGCTAATTTGTCTGCAAATGCTTCTTCTGCCATTTCAGAGTTTTGCTCATACATTTCGTTTAAATCTTTTATCCATCTTTCATATTCTCTTTTTAGAAGTGCAAGGAATATTTCTTCTTTCGTTTGAAAATAATTGTATATTGAGGTACGAGAAAATGTTGTTTCTTCTCCTATACTTTTTATTGTTATATCTTTAAAACTATTATTTTCATAAAGTTTTTCACAAGCATTTATAATTTCTTCTTTCCTAATGTCAATTATTTCTTTCCCCATTATATATATCTCCTTTATTTAATTTTTGACGTCGTGTCAGTATAATTGTTATATATCATATTTCTGACACAGTGTCAATGGTTTTATAAAAAAATTTTCAGAAAATTATTGTATGTTATAAAATTTAGTAAGCCTTTTTATAACAACTTGTCCTAGGAATTTTTTTATGTTTTTATCATAAATTTTAAAGAGGCGATTTATATGGAATTAGAAGAATATACATTACAAGATACTAAAATCAAATTTTATGATGATTATATAGTTCAAGATGCTTCTATCCAAAAAGAATATATAGATAATATTGTTGCTAATTTAATAAGCAAATCTCTTTTATTGTAATTTGTATTATCCTTATATATTTAAAGGCAAATTGCAAAGAAAGGAGTAAGTGTGGAAAATGACACATATGCAATATATTTAAGAAAATCAAGAGAAGATATTGAAGCTGAAAAATATGGTGAAGGTGAAACATTAGCTAGACATGAAAAAATTTTGACTACTTTTGCTAAAAAGAGAAACTTAGCTATTGGCAAAATTTATAGAGAAGTTGTTAGTGGTGAAACTATTAGTGAGAGAAAAGAAATGCAAAAATTACTTAAAGATGTTGAAAACGAAGAATGGACTGGCGTTTTAGTTGTTGAACTTGAAAGACTTGCTCGTGGTGATACTGTTGACCAAGGCACAGTTGCCAAAGCTTTTAAATATTCTCATACAAAAATTATTACTCCTGTTAAGACATATGACCCAGATAATGAATTTGATGAAGAATATTTTGAATTTGGTCTATTTATGTCTAGAAGAGAGTATAAAACAATAAATAGACGTTTACAAAGAGGTAGAGAAATTTCAGTTTCAGAAGGCAAGTTTGTTGGCAATGTTCCCCCTTTTGGCTATGATAGAGTTAAATTAGAAAATTCCAAAGGTTATAGTTTAGTTATTAATGAAAATGAGTCATATATTGTTAAAGAAATTTTTAGACTTTATGCTTTTGAAAATAAGAATTATAGTTTTATTGCACAATACTTAGATAACTTAAATTTGAAGCCTAGAATTTCTGATAAATGGTCTGTTTCTTCTATCAAGGATATATTGTCAAACCCAACTTACATTGGAAAAATTGTATGGAATAGAAGAAAACAAAGGAAGAAAACAGTAAATGGACATTTAGTTATTAGTAGACCTAGAAATGTGCAGTATTTGATTTATGATGGATTGCATAAACCTATTATTGATACTGAAACTTGGAACTTAGCAAAAATGAAAAGAGAGCAAAATTTCCCAAAAGTTAAGCATACTAATATTATTCAAAATTCGTTAGCTGGATTGGTATATTGCGAAAAATGTGGTAAATTAATGCAAAGGAGACCTTATAATAATCCTTTTAAACCTGCAACTCTTATATGCTCTAACCCTAATTGTGATAATGTTAGTTCTAAACTTTATATTGTAGAAGATAAAATTTTAGAAGCATTAAATTTATGGCTTGATAATTATAAATTTAATTATGAAGCTATAAATAATCTAAATTTAAACAATAGTCAGTTAATAGATTTTTCTATTTCATCTACAAAGAAAGAATTAGAAAAAGAAAATTTAAAACTTGATAAAATTTATTGTTTTTTAGAAGAGGGTATTTATAGTAATGATGAATTTACTAAGCGTTCGTGTATTGTAAAAGCAAATGTTCAAAATCTAGAAAAAAAGTTAGAAAAATATAATAATTTGCTATCTGAGAAAAATAAATTACAAAATGAGCCAAAATCAAGAAATTTTAAATTTAATAATATTATTGATTTGTATAATAGTTTGGAAACTGCTGAAAATAAAAATATCTTGTTAAAAAGTCTTATTTCAAAAGTTACATATTTAAAAACTGAAAAAAATATAAGAAAGGATTCCTCTCCTACCAATTTTGAATTAAATATATATCCTAAAATATGCAAATGCTAGGTTTTGTATAGTTTTAAAAGATATAATATTTAGCATAAATTAAAAGAAATGAGCCCTGTTTAATACAGGGTTCACTAATTATTCTTTTTCTCCTTTTAGTAATTTTTCTGCTTCGTTTACACATCTTAAAGCATTTAAACTTCTTGGATAACCTATATATGGTAAACATTCAGAAATAATATTTATTAAAAATTTTCTATCATTTCCTATTTTCATATTTGCACTTGCATGGCTTGTAAGTTGTGGCTCACATCCTCCTTGTGCTGATAAGAAACAAAATGTTATCATTTCTCTTTGTTTATAATCAAGTCCTTTTCTTGTATAATAATCTCCAAAACAATTGCTAGCCAGCCAAAGATTTATGTGTTTTTCATCTTCTTTACCTGATTTATAAAAATCTCTCATTTGCTCTCCAAAAATATCCACTTGTGTTTGTATGCCTTTTTCTAGCCTATTTTCTCTTGTAGTTGTTGATTGAGGCTCTAATGGTATTTCTATTCCTCTTTCTTTAAAAACTTCGTTTGTTCCATTTAAGAAAGGATATACTCTCCCTATTCCTAAATATGCTACTGCTTGATATATTATTTCTTTTACTTCAACTGGTGTTACTCCAAAATCTAATGCTAATGGTAACATTACTTTAAACTCATCAATTCCTTGGCATCCAATCAATGTTGCAAGTATTGCCATATGTCTTGTTTTATCATCTAATTCATTTTGTTTAATAACATCATCAAAAGCAAAGTTAGCAAATAACTCTACAAATTCTGGGTCTGTACTTTCTAAGTTTGCCCCATCTTCCTTAAATATTTTTCCACAATAATTTTTTGCAAATTCTGAAACTGACATTTCATACCTCCTATTAAATATTAATTATTTCATATTCTCTATTTCCAATTCCTAACTTATTTGCTGATTCTACTGTATGAATTCCATGTCTTGAATCCATTCTTTCTATTAAAGCTTTTTTTCCTTCATCTTTTGCATTAACAACTGCATCATGCCTCATATATCTTTATTAGGCTTTCAGTAGTAATTTCTTTTGTAAAATATACTTTTGCTTTTTCATTTTTCTCATTCCTTTCTAATTATAATTTATAAAATAATTAATTTCTATTTTTTTACTTTATAATTTATCTATTATAATATATATATCACTTAGAGTTAGGTTTAAGTCAATATTTTTAATAATTTTATAACTAGATTTTTATATTTATTTCTAATCTTTATTATATACAAAAAAAATCCAATATTATACACAATTTTTCTATTGTTTACTATATTGGATTTATTCTACTTTTCTAAAATATATTGTTAAATCTATAATCTACATTATTACGATTATCTAATTCAATTAATCTATTAAATGTTCTTTTTGAATTATTATGGTCAAAATATATAAAAGTATTTTCAATTTTTTCTTTATATTCTTTTTTTATTTGGCAATTATTTTGTATGTAATATTGTATTTCATCAATTAATTGCTCCTCTTTTTCAACTATTTTGCCAAATCCATGTTTTTCATAATCAAAATATCCTTTATTATAATGCTTTTTAAAGAAATATTCTTTGTCAAATTGATAATATATAATAGGCTTTTTTAAATATGCAACATCAAAGTGAATACTTGAATAGTCTGTTATGAAAATATCGCATTCATTAAATAATTCGAAATATTTTATTTTACTTGTTTCTAATATTTCAATATATTTGTCATCTATATCATTAAATAAATCTTTATACTTTGCAAAAACTGGATGTAATAGAAATTTTATTTTGTATCCATCTTTTTTTTAATATTTCTTTTACTTTACTATTTGTTAATAAACTTCTATACACTTTAAAATATTGAGAATTTTCAAATTTTATATTTTCTCCCAATCCTCTCCATGTTGGTGAAATTAATATTATTTTCGAATTTTTATTATTTTTTAATCTATCAAACCTAGGCAATCCTGTACATGCTACCATATCTGTTTCATACATAAAGTCTTCTTGCATAATATATTGATATTCTTGTCTTGTTGATGTAATAAATAAATCTGCTGTGATTAATTCTCTATTAAGATATTGTCTTACATCATTCATAATAACTCCATGAGGTAGAAAGACAAATTTTTTATTTATGATATCTTTATACATATTCATTTCTTGTATACTAAAAGGATTAAATGAATTATCTAAATAACTTGAATGTGATGATATAATCATTTTACTATTTAAAAATTTAAACTTATGATTAAAGCTTCCATATTTTAATACTTTACCTATTTTTCTTATTCTATTAATACTTGTTGAATTTTTATCTAAAACAAAATAACATTTTTTCGCAAATTTAGGATAATTCTCGTTTATATACCTAAATAACTGTTCAGAATTATCATCACCATATAAAAGCCTATCATTAAATAGATAATATTTTCTTTTTTTCATTTTTAGAAATCTGAATATGAATAGTCTTTTGTATTTTTTTATTCCATAAATCTGTTTTTTTATTTCATATATTATTTTATCTCCAAAATTTCTCTTTATTATTTCTATATTATCTAATGATATTTCTATTTTATATTTATTTAAAAATATCGTATATGGATTATTTCTTTCTGCAATTAATTCATTTTTATTATCTCTTATTTCTAATTCTAATATTTTCTCATTTTCTTTTAATAAAAGCTTCATTTTACCATATTGAGCAATTGGCATATTTAGCATTACTTTTGAAACATAGCATGTTTCATTATTATATGAATAATTGACTTCATTATTGCATTGTTTTATATTGCAAAAGTATTTTCTTTGCAATTCATCTTCAAAATATATCGCTCTATTTTTGTTAAAATATTTACTTTTATATAAAAACTCAAACTCTATATTCTTATTTTTTATACTAACATTTACCAAATTTATATATTTCATTATATTCTCCTAATTTTTCAATCTATTCCATATTTCATTAGTTTTTAGATATTCATTATAATCTTTTTCAACATTATTTGAATATTTTACTAATTCATCTAAAAGTTTTGTAAAATCATAATGTTCAAATATCTTATTTATTTTTGGAATTGAATATTTTAATTTATTATAGACAATTTCTATATTTTCTTTATAATTTAACTTATCTGAAATATACATTAATAATGGCTTATAACGAATCCATCCTATTGAAGCATCAAAAAATCTCTTTTCAACTAAATTTTTTGAATTATCTACTTCTGCCTTTTTCAATACTTGTGGATACTTTGAAAGCATTATATCAGTATACATTAAAAAACCATCATGAAAGTGATATACTGGAACTTTTAAGACTTTTGTTTTTTCTAATTTTGTTGAAAAAAATGTATCTTCTCCTCTCGCATTAGCTGGATTATAAAATGCTGGAATCTTATCTATATGTTGTAAATTTATACAAAGAGTTGACCCTGCAACCCATTTACCTTCTCCTTCCATGTTAATTTCATATGCTGATTTTCCTTCTGCAATGTCTGGGTCTGCATATGTTACACCATTATCATTTTTCATTTTATTTTCAATTGAATCCCATGAAATAATATCATTACTTATAGATTCTATAAATTTCTTAAAATTTGCTTCGTTTTCTTCACTTTTTAAATCTATATAAGGTATAGGCGAAATATATCCACAATGATATCCAATGGTTATATCAGAATTATTAATATATTTTAGATGTGTACTAATATTGTTTTGCTTTTTCCAAATTATTTGGTTATTTCCTTTTATATTAGCTATTGGATATTCATCATCATCCCAAAATAATAGGTAGTCCATATTATCTCTATATGCAAAATGCATAAGTGTATTTCTTCCTTTGGCATGCCCATTTCCTAAAAACAAATTTATTTCTTCATGTGTTATATTTGTTTTTGCAATTATTCTCTTTTTCTCTTCTTCTATGTCTTCTGGTGTTATAAACTTAATATTTACATATTTATATGCTTCTGGTATTATTTTATAAAAATTTATTCTTTCTTCTCCCATATAACTTAAATCATACAATATAAAAAGTGTTATATTAACAGGTCTTTCAAAATTTTTTATTTGTCTTACCATATCTTTAAAATAATTATTAACTATTTTACATACATTAGCTCTTCCAGTTACAAATCCTATTCCTAGTTCAATTGCTTTTTCCATATTAACTCCCCTTTTTTTCTTCTTCTTTTTTTTGGACTAAATTCTTATTAACTTTTTTTAAATAAAACTCGAATTCTTTTTTTTCTTCTTTTGAAAAATCTTTTAGAGCTATATCTTCAAGTAACTTTAATGCATTTATTACATGCTTTCCATCTTGTTTTCCTAATTCTGTAAGATATACACAAATATATCTTTTATCTCCATTTTTGTTTTTTCTTATTACTAGTCCATTTTTTTCCATTCTTGATAAAAGATTTGTTATTGTAGCAGGTTCAATTTTACAGGCTTCTGCAATATCTTTTTGAATTGCTCCATCATGTGTATATAAATATTCTAGTATTTTGGGTTGTCCAATAGATAGATTTTTGCCTACTAATTGTTCAAATACTAATTTTGTAAATATTGATTGATTTTCCATCATTAAATTATGATACATATTTTTCTCCTTTATATTAATTAGAATTCTAAGTATTATTATAATACTTAGAATTCTAATTGTCAATAATTTATTGATAGCATTAAAAAATAAAGTCCACAAAGTGAATTTGGTACACCTTAGTGAACTTTTACTTCAAAAATGGTGAATTTTTGAAGTATCTTTACTTAAAATTTTTGTTCTTTACTTTATATAAAATAATTGAACTACCATATACTATAATTAATAATCCTAATATTATATAAGAAATATTTACATTTATATAGTTTAACAAAATAGTAATACCAGTTCCTATAATAATTCCAAAAATGCATTGTAACATTGACATAAGAGATTCTACTGTTACTCTAGACTTAGATGAAATAGCGTTATGTATTTTTGAAATAATAATATTATCAAAGCTCTCTTCAAATATATACATAATCAATAAAAACAGTATTCCTACTTTATTGTTTAATATTCCTAATAGTAAAATACAAATACCTGACAATATTGGATTTATATATATTACAATATTGTGATATTTCTCTTTTATTTTACTTCCCAAATAACTACCTATTATGCAAAAAACTAAAATAAAAGCTGTATATATACCTATTTGAAATTCACTTATTCCTATTTGAGTAGAATAGTCTGGATGAGTTTCTTCAATTAATTTAACAACAACTAGTAATATAGCATTTGTGAATATTATTGTTTTAATAAATGAATTTTTCTTTATTTCATTTAATCCATTCTTCAATATTTCTAATTTGCTAGTTATGTTGTTGTTCTTTTCAATAATTTTATTTTTATTTTCGTGTAAGAAAAATAAAACTATTAATCCTAATATGGCAGGAACTAATGTAATATAATAGGTTGTTATAATACCATATCTTTCTGCAATAAAACCTCCTAGTGGCATTGCCAACATATATGCAGAATAATATATAGTATTTTTAATAAATAAACATTTATTAAATTTGTTTTTATTTTCTAAAGATTCATATAAATATGAATTTACAATTCCTGTACTAAAACATTTTTGCAATGCTGCTATAATTGTTGCAATAACAAATACTATATAACTATGGGCAAAAATAAATATAATTGTAGAAATTAAAAAGAATATTTGTGACATTATTAAAATTTTCTTTTTACTATATTTATCTGCTAAAATTCCAGATGGTATCTCAAATAGCAGTTGAATTCCATAAGAAATCACTACAAAAAATAGATATCCATTTGCTTCAATTCCTCTTTCTAGATAAAATAAAGTATCTACTGCATAGAATAATATAAAAATGGATAGAAATTCATATATGTATAATATAATTCTTGTTTTATTTGTTTTCAAAGTTATTTCCTCCCTTTTTTGCTTATGTTACTATTTAATCAAACTAATTTTGAATTACATATATATCCCAAGACAAATAAAATATAAAAAGATACCCTTCAACTCTTTTAGAGAAGTGGGTATCCTAAGGATTACAGTAATTCATCTAACACATTGCAAATAGCATGGAGTTGATCATCAGAAACATCATCAATTGTCTCAACTTTTAATGGTTCCCCAGCAATAGGTTTGCTTTTGCAAGTGATAGAAGTTTTCCCATTGTTACAAGAAATGATAATACAAATACCCGTTGTATTTTTATCAGTTTCTAAATTCATAAAATCCTTTCTGCCATAACTTTACTTACAGTTATGGACTTGAAACAAAAAACTACTGTTACAATTACATTATAATAAATTTCTACTGAAAAATCAAATTCTTTAAATAAATGATTCTATTTTACAGTCAATAGTCAAGATTGTAATACCTTTTTTTAAGTATTGACATCATAATGACCCCCATTCTTCTGTACCATAATGTTGTCAATTAAAAAATTTATAGTTATTGGTTGTAAAAACAAATAAAGTTCACGAAGTGAATTAAAATACACTTAGTGAACTTTTATACTTATTTATTATTATTTTCTTTTAAATATCTTTGATACATTTCATCCATACTAGAAATATATTGCATATCTTGTTTTACTCTATATTTTTCATATTCTTTCTCTGCTTTTTCAACAGCTTGCTTATGTAAAATTTTCCCTGAATCCTTTAGTATTTCTTTTTTTCTAAATTTTAAAAGATTATCTGTTTCATTTATCCAGTCCTTCATTGTCATAACTTGATTTTCTTCTACCATTGATTCTGCATAATCTAAAAAGAAATTAGTTAAATTGTTTAATTTTTTTAGTTCCTCTTCATTTAAATAGTTTTTCGCTATACTAACATCATATTTATATATCATTCCATCTGGTGCTTCTTTCCAAGTGGTTAGTCCCATATTTTCTTTTTCTGCATTTACTCTATTATAAATTAGTTCTGCTGCAGTATATTCCAAAATGGAACATACTGATTTTTCTTCTAATTCTTCTTCAGTAAAAATATTAGAAATATGTTTATATATTGCTGGTCTTTGTACATCAAACAATTCCGCTATTGCATTTACATTTAACCATACATCTTCATTTTGTAATACTACCTCTATTTTTGTGTTCCTTCTTCAAGTGTAAAATTATTGATTGACAAAACTTAATAAATATGATATATGTAGTACTATAAATTTTTATGGTGATGTAGAAACGGATACTTCGTAAATTATAGTTGAAATCCTATCTAAAATAGGTGGACTGTGGAATGGAGACTACCGAAAGAATTATTTAATGGTTGAAAGTTCGAAAGTCCACAATTCCTTAATATCTCCTATTTGAAAGTTAATAGCTTTTCATCACCGCCAAGGGTCATAGATTATCTATGACCCTTTACCTTTTATTTTACAGTCAATAGCTAAGATTGTAATCCCTTTTTTAGATATTGACATCATAATGGTACACATTCTTCTGTTCCGTATATCATTTAATATTGCTTTTGCATTTTGGTCTGGCATACCAAATCTTTGTGATAAATATCTAAGTGATGCAGCAAGTTCTCCATCTGGTCCACCATATTGTGATATTATTACTTTTGCAAGTCTTGGATCTGTGCATTTTATATTTATTGGATATTGTAATGTCTTATTATAAGTCCACATTAAAAATTCCCCCTTTCCCAAGGCCATGGCTCTTCTATCCATCTCCATTTATTACATGGGAAGTTTATTGTTAAAGGTCCAAATACTTTTTGATATTTGTCTTTTAATTCTTTAACTTCTTTGCAATATTTTCTGTGCAAACAAAGTGCCTTTTGGTCTTCTGGATGTGTATCAAGATATAATGCTAATTCATTTATAGAGAATTCATAACAACGAATTTGTTGCATCATTTCTTCACGCATTTCGCAATTTACTCTTCTTTCGCAATCATCTGTATATGTTACCATTTCATTATTATTATTCATATCACAATCACAATTACAATTTCTATTTTCTATTGACATTTGTTGCACCCCTTTCCTATTTCATTTGTTCTTCTTAAATAATTAATTTCTTCCATTGACTGTCCTGGAACATATGGACTTACTAATTCTGGGAATATTGTTCCCATTTTTAATCCAACACATGGTTTAAATACTCTATCCATGTATTGGATTGGTACATAACTTTGTGCTAACATTGGATTTTCTGGAAATAGATTCATTTCTTCGTCAAATCCACAGTCACAATCGTTTGAATAGTTTTCATAAGAAATAACATTTTGACATTTATCTTCTATTATTTCATTTTGTAGTTCACATGAATTGTTATTATAATTATTATTCATGCAATAACATTTTCTTCTATTAAACATTTTAATTCCTCCTTTTAATACATTATATGATTAGTTTTTTAAATATTGACACTTTTTTTGTTTTTATATTGTGAGACGATTTGACACGTCCCCAAAAGACTCAAAAAAAGCTGATGTAGAAAACTTTTAAAGTTTTCTACATCAGCTTTCACATTAAGCTTTTTTATTAATATCTTATACTCTTGCAACTCCACCAATTACTTTGTTTTCTGTTGCATCTGGTAATATTTTTGGTCCTCCTGCTATAACTACTTTGTCACCTTTTTCTAATATTTCTCTTGCTTCTAATTCTGCAATTCCTTTTTGAATTGTTTCTTCAATTGATTTTGCATCTTTGATTAGAATTGGCATTACATTCCATGCTACTGATAATTGATGATATGTTACTTCATTGTCTGTTATTGCAAATATTTGGCATCCAGGTCCCATTCCAGCTATATTTCTTACTGAGTCTCCTGTGTGTGTATATGCAACTATTGCATCAGCTTCTACTTTTTGTGCTGTTACACATGTTGTATATGCAATATTTCTTTCTAAGTCTTCTGGGTCAATTTTGAATGTCTTTTTGTTGAATCTTTTCCAATAGTTAACTGTTCCTTCAATTGCTTTTGATATTTTAACCATTGTTTTTACACATTCAACTGGATATTTACCCATTGCACATTCTCCTGAAAGCATTATACAGCTTGTTACATCATATACTGCGTTTGCAACGTCACTTACTTCTGCTCTTGTTGGTCTTGGGTTTGATGTCATTGATTCTAACATTTGTGTTGCTGTTACAACTGGTTTTCCTACTTGGTTACATCTTTTTATAAAGTGTTTTTGTACTATTGGAACTTGTTCCATTGGTATTTCAACACCCATATCTCCACGTGCTACCATTATTCCATCTGAGATAGCTAATATTTCTTCAAAATTGTCTATCCCTTCTTGGCTTTCTATTTTAGATATGATTTTAATGTGTTCTCCACCATTTGCTTTTAATAAGTCTTTTATTTCTTGAACATCTGATGCTCTTCTTACAAATGATGCTGCTATAAAGTCAAATCCTGCTTTTATACCATTTGTTATATCATCTATGTCTTTTTGTGCTAATGCTGGTAAATTTAATTTTAACCCTGGTACATTCATTGTTTTTCTGCTTCCTAATCTTGCAGTATTTAATGCTTTACATTTGATATCTTGTCCATCTATTGAAACAACTTCAAATTCTAATGCACCATCATCAACTAATATTTTAGCTCCTGGTTTTACATCTTTATATAAGTCTTTATAGCTTATTGTTGTTTTTGTATTGTTTCCAATTATATCATCATGAACAAATGTAAATTCTTGTCCTTCTTCTATTGTTACTTTTTCGTCTCCTGTTTCAAGTTTTCCTGTTCTGATTTCTGGTCCTTTTGTGTCTAATAATAAAGCAACTGGTTTATTTAATTTTTCTCTTACTCTTTTTATTGTTGCTATTTTTTCAGCATTTTCTTCATATCCACCATGTGAAAAGTTTATTCTTGCTACATTTAGTCCTGCTTGTACTAATTTTGTAAACATTTCTTCACTTTCACTTGCTGGTCCTATTGTTCCTATAATGTTTGTTTTTCTTAAAACTTCTTTCATCTTTATTCCTCCCTTTAATTAAAAACCATTTAGTATTATATCACAATAAAATGGATAAATTCAACTATTTTTTTACATTTTCTTTAATTTATTGTAATTATTCTTTTTTCTTTTAAAGTATTCAAACAATTAGTAAATAAATGTTTTCTTCTATTTTTCTAACTGAATAATTGAATGTAACTTCTTTTCACTCTCATCAAAAATCGCAACAATGTGTGTATTTTCACTTTTTGCATATTTACATTTAACACTTTCTCCAAGTTTTATTTCTTTTTTGTACATTATTCTTACATCATTAAAAGGTCTTTGCTTATAAACTTCTTCTGGTAATGCTTCATATGCTAATTTTAAATAATATAAATTGTGCATATGTCCTATTACATCAATATCACTTCTTTGAACAGTATATGTAATTTCACTTTCAAAATTATCTGGTATTTTAAGTTTTCCTAGTTGATTATCAGAAAAAACTGATTTGCCTATTTCTGACTCATATTTATCTGCCATACTTTGCTCTACTCTTGATATTTTTTCTGTTTTACTATCTACTAGTAGCCATTTTGATGTGGCAATTGCAGATAGTTCTCCTTTTTCATTATATACTTCAAAATCACGATATGCATAAAATTTTTCTATTCCTCTTGACCATGTATGAATTTCTAATTCTTGTCCATATTTTGGTCTTTTTATTACATGTAATTTCCAATCTAGTAATATCCAGTTTAAATTAGTTTGTTCAGTAGTGTTTATACCATAACCTACACTATCTGAATGATATGCTGCTATATCTTCTAAATATTCTAATATTGCAATATTGCTAACTTCCTCTCCTGCCCAAACATCTTTTAAACCTATTTTAAATTTTTCTTTATATATCATATTTTTCGCCTCATCTATTTTAATATCCTGGTTTTTCTAATAGTTTAAACATATTCTTTTTATATTTTTCTACTCCTGGTTGATTAAAAGGATTTATTCCTAATATCATACCAGACATTGCACATGATTTTTCAAAGAAATAAATTAGTTCACCTATATTTTCTTCATCAAGTTTTTCTATTTCTATTTTTATATTTGGAACATCTCCTGAAACATGTGCTTTTATTGTTCCTTCCATTGCTTTTTTATTTACATAGTCTAGTCCTTTACCTGCTAAATAATTTAATCCATCTAAATTATCTTCATCTGGTTGTATTATTATATCTGAATTACTATTTTCTATACTAATTACAGTTTCAAATAAATTTCTTCTTCCTTCTTGTATATATTGTCCCATAGAATGCAAATCTGTTGTAAAATCAACACCAGCTGGGAATATTCCCATTTGTTCTTTTCCTTCACTTTCACCATATAATTGTTTCCACCATTCTGTGAAATAATGCATTTTAGGTTCATAATTTACTAAAATTTCTATATTTTTGTATAATTTGTATAAAATATTTCTTAAAACTGCATATTGATAACATTCATTATATTTTAAATTTGCATCATTATATTTTTCTTGTGCTTGTCTTGCACCTTGCATTAATTTTTCAATATCAATTCCAGCAACAGCTATTGGTAATAATCCAACTGCTGTTAAAACTGAATATCTTCCTCCTACATTATCTGGAACTACAAATTGCTCATATCCTTCATTTTCTGCTAATGTTTTTAATGCACCTTTTTTCTTATCTGTTGTAGCATATATTCTACTTCTAGCTTCATCAATTCCATATTTATTTTCTAACATTTCTCTAAAAATTCTAAATGCAACAGCTGGTTCAGTTGTTGTACCTGATTTTGAAATAACATTAACAGAAAAATCTTTATCACCTATATATTCTATCAACTCATTAATATAATTTGGACTTAAATTGTTTCCAACATATAAAATTCTAGGATATTTTCTTTGTTTGTTAGGAAGCATATTATAAAAAGAACTTGTTAAAGCTTCTATAACAGCTCTTGCTCCTAAATATGAACCACCTATTCCAATTACAACTAAAATATCTGATTCTTTTTTTATTTTTTTTGCAGCTTTTTTGATTCTTTCAAATTCTTCTTTATCATAGTTTGTAGGCAATTCTAACCATCCCACAAAATCTTTCTCATCATTTGCTCTTCTACTTAAATCTTTATGTATATTCTCAACTATTTCTTTATATTCCATAATACTTTTTTTATTTACACCTGAACTTTTTATATCTAACTTAACACTCATCTTTTGATACCTCTTTTCTTTCATTTTTTTACATTTCATATTATATACAACCTCATTTGATATTTCAAGCGAATTTTTTAAAAAGTTATTAACCTATAACCTCTTTCATAATTTTAGCCAAATACTTCATACTAGTTAAACATTGTTCCATAGTATTTCCAGTTGCTCCAACTTCAATAATATTTGCATACTTTCCTGTATGTTGATTATATCTTGAAGTAGTAAGCATTATAGGTTTAAATAACCCTGGGTACATTTCTTCTGCCTTTTGTTGAATCTTTATAGCAAACTTCAAATTTTGATTCCAATTAGGATGCCATAACCCTCCATCATTTGTACCTATAACAAACATAATTTGAGCTGCAACATCATTATCTCCAATTTTTACAGTAGGTGCATAATCACTTCTACTTCCTATTGCATCTCTATGTAAATCTATAATTATGTCAGAAGGTGTTGTTTTTAGCATATTTTGCACAGTTTGTAGTGACCTTGTATATGAGCCATTATATGATGGATAATCATTATAACTTGTATCATGAACTACATTATATCCATATTGTTTTAATTGCTCTGTTAGTTCTGTCCCCACTCTTGTAACAGTAAAATTCAAATCTGTTGTTCTGAAATTTCCAGTTGGTGTATATTGATATGCCTCACTTGCAGTATAACTTTCGCAACTATGTGTATGAAATATCATTATATTTTTATTTTCAAATGTAATACTATCTGGGTTTAAAATTTCATCTGTTAATTCATAATCTGTTTGATTTTTAATTTTTACTTTTCCATATTCTACATTATAGCTTTCAGTTATTGGGTTATTTGTAATTACCTCTGTTTTTACACCAGCTTCTGCTACTTCTGTATTTGTAGTTTCTGATTGTTCATCATTTTGGTTTTCATTATTATCATTATTATTTTCATTTTTATTTGCAACTTCACTTTCTTCTTGTGCCTCTTCTATTGTTTTTATTGAACTTATCTGCGTTTTAAGCATTTCTTGCAAAATATCTTTATTTTCTTTTGTTTCATCTTCTTTTGAAACCTCTTTATATTCTTTATTTATATTTGAAATTACTGGAATAGAAGTGTCTAAGCAAGCTAAAAGACTACTGCTTGCTACCTTATTTGCCGCATTCTCTATATTTTGAGTAACTTCTTTTGTATTATCTTTTAAGCTTGAATAGCTTTTTGAAATTATTACTACTGCCAAAATTAATACAAATAGGCAAATTATGTATTTCACAATATCTTTTAGCTTTAATATAGTTACATTAAACATATACATTTTCTCCTTTGTCCAAAATCTCCTATATATATGTATATGCTAAACTTTTAATAATATTATTAATATTATTAAAAAATATTATTTTATTATTTTTGTCATATTTTTCTTACTATAAATTTAAGCTCCACTAATCTCTTCTAAATAAACTTTATCATGTCCTGCAATATCTTTAAATACTTGCATAATTTCATCTGTGCAATACATAGAACCACAAGATGACTTTGTTTCACCTACTTTTACAAAAACATTAATATTATTTCTATCTCCTTTAAAATATTTAATTGCACCTCTTAGTTTTGCTTTTTCTGGTTCATCTGCATTAGTTATATCTAAAATTAATACTTTTTGTTTTTGTTCTCCAAATTCTTTTATTTCATTTGCAACAATTTTAGTTTCATCATCTTCTCTAACACTTAGCCTTCCATCAACTAATACAATATTTTCCTCTACTAAGTTATTTCCTGCCTTAATATAAGCATTTTCGAAAACTATAACCTCTGCTTGTCCATATAAATCTTCTATTGTTACAAAAGCCATAATTTTATTATTTTTAGTATATTTTTTCTTTACAGATGTTATTATTCCTGCATATTTTACATGTTGTCCATCTGTATATTTTAATTTTTCTTGGTTTATATTTTCTGTATCAAATTCTGAATTACTGTTTTGCTCATCTATTTTTTTCATTTCTAATGAATTTATATTTGTTTGGGTTTCTATTTGCTCTCTTAGTTTTTCTAATGGGTGTCCTGAAATATATATTCCTAACATTTCTTTTTCTATTGATAATAATTCTTTATTTGATAATTCTTCATGTTCTTCAAATTTATATTTCATTTCTTCCATTTCTTCTTTTTCTTCATTTGAGCCTAAATCAAACATAGAAACTTGTCCAGCAAATCCTTTTTTCTTGCTTGATTGTATTACATCTATTATATTTTCAAATGATGCAAGTAATGTACTTCTCGTTTGTTCAAAATTATCAAACACACCTGCTTTTATTAAGCTTTCTACACATTTCTTATTAACAGCTTCATCTGCTATTCTTTCACAAAAATCTGTAAAGCTTTTATATTCTCCATGCTCTGTTCTTTCTTTTACAATATTATCAACAGGCACTGTTCCTACATTTTTTATACTACCTAATCCAAATCTTATTTTTCCATCTTCTACTGTAAATTTTGTACTACTTTTATTAATTTCAGGTTTAAGTATTTCTATTCCTAAGTTTTTACATTCATCTATATATTGTGGTATTTTATCTAGATTTCCTAAAAAACTATTTAATGTTGCTGCCATGAATTCTGCTGGGTAATATGCTTTTAAATATGCTGTTCTGTATGCTACTACTGCATAACATGCTGCATGTGATTTATTAAATGCATATTTTGCAAATTCTGCCATTTCATCAAATATTTTATTTGCAGATTCAGCATCTATTCCATTTCTTACACATCCTGGTACTATTATATTTCCATCTTCATCCACTTGACCATTTATAAATACTTCTCTCTCTTTTGCCATTACATCCAGCTTTTTCTTTCCCATTGCTCTTCTTACTAAATCTGCTCTACCTAATGAATATCCTGCTAGGTCACGTACTATTTGCATAACTTGTTCTTGATATACCATACATCCATATGTAACATTTAATATTGGCTCTAGACTTGGATGTGTATATTCATTATGCCCCGGATGTTGCTTTCCTCTTATATATCTTGGTATTTGGTCCATTGGTCCTGGACGATATAGTGAAACTCCGGCTATTAAATCTTCTAGGCAGTCTGGTTTTAATTCTTTCATAAAGTTTGTCATACCTTGTGACTCAAATTGAAAGATACCACATGTTTTTCCTTCTTGCCATAATTTATATACTTTTGGATCTGCCATTTCTTTATCTATCTCTACATCTATTCCTCTATTTTCTTTTACCAAATCTATTGTATCTTGAATAACTGTTAATGTTCTTAGACCTAAAAAGTCCATTTTTAAAAGTCCCAATTCTTCTAATGTTGTCATTATATATTGAGTAGAAATTTGTCCATCACGAACATATAGAGGTACATATGTATCTACTGGCTCTTTTGTTATAACTATACCACAAGCATGTGTTGAAGCCTGTCTTGGCATTCCTTCTAATCCCATTGCTATATTTAAAATATTTTTTACTTGTTCATCTGTTTCATATAATTGGTTTAATTCTTTATTTTGTTCTAATGCTTTTTTTATAGTAATATGTAATTCATTTGGTATCATTTTTGCTAATGTATCTGCTTGTGCATAAGGAATATCTAATACTCTTGATACATCTCTAATAACCATTCTAGCAGACATTGTTCCAAAAGTTATTATCTGTGAAACATGATCATGTCCATATTTTCTTGAAACATAATCTATAACATCTTGTCTATGTTCATAGCAAAAATCAACGTCAAAGTCTGGCATGCTTATTCTTTCTGGGTTTAAAAATCTTTCAAAAAGTAAGCCATATTTCATTGGGTCTATATCTGTAATCTCAATTGCATATGCAATTATTGAACCAGCACCTGAACCACGTCCGTGGTCCTACTGGTATATTATGTGTTTTAGCATAATGAATAAAATCCCAAACTATTAAGAAATAATCTACATATCCCATTTTCTTTATTACGCCTATTTCATATTCTGCTCTATCTAATATTTCTTTACTTGGATTTTCACCATATCTATTTCTTATACCATCATCACATAATTTTTTGAAAAAGTCATAATGTGTAGGATATTCTGGTGGTACATCATAATTAGGCAATATTGTATGACCAAACTCAAATTCCACATTACATTTATCTGCAATTTTAACTGTATTTTCAATAGCATCTGGAAATGCTTTAAAATATTCGCTCATTTCTTCTGGTGATTTTACATATAATTCATCTGTATCAAATTTCATTCTGTCTGGGTCACTCATTCTTTTTCCTGTTTGTATACATAATAGAACTTCATGATTATATGCATCTTCTCTTTTTAAATAATGTGCATCATTTGTTGCAACTAATGGAATGTCCAATTTTCTTGCAAGTTTTATCAATTTTTGGTTTGCTAATACTTGTTCTTTTATTCCATTATTTTGAATTTCTATATAATAATCATCACCAAAAACTCTTTTATGCCATAGTGCTACTTCTTCTGCTTTTTCTTCTTGCCCATTTAATAATGCTTGATTTACTGCACCTGCAAGACATGCACTTAAACATATTAGACCTTCATGATATTTTTCTAATATTTCTAAATCTATACGAGGTTTATAATAATATCCGTCAACAAACCCAAGTGAAACTAATTTACTTAGATTTTTATACCCTTGATTATCTTTTGCAAGTAATATTAAGTGATTATAATGATTATCGATATTTGGCTCTTTATCAAATCTTGAACGTGGAGCTACATACACTTCACATCCTATTATTGGTTTTACACCTTCTTTTTTACATGCTTTATAAAAATCAATCACTCCATACATGACTCCATGGTCTGTAAGTGCAATTGCGTTCATTCCTAGCTCTTTTGCTCTTACTGGTAAGTCTTTTATTCTGTTTGCTCCATCTAGTAAACTGAATTCACTGTGTATATGTAAATGTACAAAATCTGACATTTTTCCTCTCCTTTTTTGTTCGTTTTGCATATTATATCATTTATGCTCGATTAATTCTAGTAATTTAATTGTTAATTTATAATTTAATATCGTAAATTTTTAATAATAAATGGGGTTTTCAAAATGAAAACCCCATTTTGCAATTATTCACAAAACCATTTGTTAATAATTGCCCACATGATTGTGTGTCTCCTCCTAACTATAATCTCCACATTCTTTCCATCTGAAAGAGTGCAAAAAATTGATGGATTTTCTTTATCCGCATTTCGCGTTTCATTTACCGTTATTTTTTTAATATCCGGCAAATATTGGCTCAATGCTGACGAAACTGAATTATCATCATAATAAATGTCTTTTATAGTATCCATCAGCTGTTGCAAATTGTCTCTTGAAAGTTCTACTTCTGAGACAATTTCTCCTTTTACAATCCGTCTTGCAATAATTTCGTCTCTCATGTGGTATTCCTCCTAAATGTAAATGTAAAAATGTTAATAGTTACATAAAAGATTATTCTTTTATGCAACTATTATATCATACAATATCAATTTCTTCAAGATTTATGCATCTTACGCATTCTGTATTATAGAAAATTTTATTTTAAATTATCGTTACTATATATGTTAACATTATTCAATTGGTATATATTTCTTTTCTGGTAGTTCTTTTTTGTCTTCTTTTTTAGGAATTTCAAGTTTTAATGTTCCATTTTTAAATTTAGCTTTTATATCTTCTTCTGTTATATTTTCACCTACATAAAAGCTTCTTGAACATTCTCCAACATATCTTTCTTTACGTACATATTTTCCTTTTTCTTTTTCATTATCCATTTCTTTATTTACACTAGCATGTACTGTTAAATATCCATCTTCTATTTCAATTTTTATATCTTCTTTTTCATATCCTGGTAAGTCTATATCAATTAAATATTTGTCATCTTTTTCTTTTATATCTGTTTTCATTACCTTATTTTCTACTCCTGAGAAAAATGGGTCTCTAAACATTTCATCAAATAAATCAAAATCATGTCTTCTTGGTATCATCATCATAATAATCAACTCCTTAAAATTATATTTTATGTGTTGACACCTTTTGTGGTAGCACATATTAGATTAAAAGTACTTTTATCTTTTTACATTTATATTATATATCTATTTTTAGCAAAGTCAATAGTAGAGTGCTAAAATTCACAAAAGTTTCACATTTCTCTTCTATTCTTAGAGAGAAGTGCATTTCAGTTTAATATTATAAAAAATGTTACTAATTTTATATAATTATTCTTATAAAAAGCATAAAAAAATATATCCAATAACATTTAATATTGGATATATTTTTTATATTTATTAATAGTTTTCAGCTTTTATTTCGAAGAATGCTTTTGGATGGCTACATACTGGGCAAATTTCTGGTGCTGATTTACCAATTACTATATGTCCACAATTTCTACATTTCCAAATTCTATCTCCATCTCTGCTAAATACTAATCCACCTTCAACATTCTCTATTAATTTTTTATATCTAGCTTCATGTTCTTTTTCTATTTTTCCTACTTCTTCAAATAAGAATGCTATATGGTCAAATCCTTCTTCTTTTGCTTCTTTTGCCATTCTGTCATACATATCTGTCCATTCATAATTTTCTCCATCAGCTGCTGCTTGTAAGTTTTCTAATGTAGATTTTATATCTCCACCTTGTAATAATTTAAACCACATTTTAGCATGTTCTTTTTCGTTTTGAGCTGTTTCTTCAAATATTGCAGCTATTTGTTCATATCCTTCTTTTTTTGCTTTGCTTGCAAAATATGTATATTTATTTCTAGCTTGTGATTCTCCTGCAAAAGCCTCCATTAAATTTTTTTCTGTTTTTGTTCCTTTTAAATCCATTATAAATTCCTCCTTATTTTTATTTTTTAGATTTACAATTTTGACGTATTACATACTATGCTATATTGCTAATTTGCATATTCATACTTATTATTACTAATTTCGTTTTTATTTTATATTATATTTTTTTAAAAGTCAATACTTAATATCAAAAAGTATTAAGTACAAAGTAAAAAGAAAGATATTTCCTATCTTAATTAAGAAATATCTTTAATTCCTATGATTTATGCAATTTTTTCAATATCAAATCTTGCTCTATCATATATTATATCTTCTATTGATAAGCCTCCTAATTGTATTATATCTCCATTATTTAGTCTTAATATTACTGTACTTGTTAATGTCATTCTATTGCTTGTATTCTCTCTTATAATTGGACTTTGATTTAGTGTATTATCTAAGGCTTTATTATTTCTTAAAATTATTGCGTTAAAATTAAATGTTCCAACTGTTTGTTGTTCTCCATTTATCTGATATGATATTTGATATATACCATCTTCATTAATTAATATATTTTCACTTCCTGGTTCATGACTTATTGCATTTCCCTCTACTATTTCATTTTGACTAAATTTTATAATAGCATTTCCAATTTGGGTATTATCTCCTGGCACTGCAATTGTTGTTAAAATATTTTTTGGTTGTTCATTTGAATTTTGGCAATATATTAATAGAGATATTACTAATAACATTATCGTTATTAGTATAAATATAATTGCAATTTTACATATAATATTTTCATTGCCTTTACATTTCATATCCATTCCTCCTAATATTATGTTATGAATTCTGAATTGAAATGTGAAGTTTTATTTTTTATATATATTATTTACTTTAAATTTGTTTTAAAAAAATCTTCTATCTTATCAAATGGTATTATATCTTTTCTATCATATAAATCTGTATGAACTGCATTTGGAATTATCATTAATTCCTTATTATCTGCATATTTGCTGTTAGTAATCATATCTTTATATGCATCTTTACTAAAATAGCAAGAATGAGCTTTTTCTCCATGTATAATTAATACACTAGAACGAATTTCATTACTATATTTTAAAATAGGTTGATTCATAAAAGACATACATCCTATTACATTCCATCCACCATTTGAATTTAAACTTCTTTCATGATATCCACGTTTTGTTTTATAATAATCATGATAATCTTTTACAAAAAATGGTGCATCTTCTGGTACTTCTTCTACTACTCCTCCACCTAACTTATAATTTCCATTTTTATAATCTTCTGTTCTTTGTTTGTTTAAAGCTACTTTCTTTTCATGTCTTTGCTCTTCACTATCTTCACTATCAAAATATCCATTTGCATTTACTCTGGTCATATCATACATTGTTGATGCAACAGTTGCTTTAATTCTTGTATCAAGTGCTGCTGTATTTAAAGCCATTCCTCCCCATCCGCAAATTCCTATTATACCTATCTTTTCAGAATCCACATTTTCTTGAACAGATAAAAAGTCTACTGCTGCTTGAAAATCTTCTGTATTTATATCTGGACTTGCCATATATCTTGGTGTTCCTGTTGACTCACCTGTAAATGATGGGTCAAATGCTATAGTTAAAAATCCTCTTTCTGCCATTTCTTGTGCATATAACCCTGAGCTTTGTTCTTTTACTGCTCCAAATGGTCCACATACTGCTATTGCTGGAAGCTTTCCTTCATATGATTTTGGTTCATATAAATCTGCGACTAATGTAATTCCATATCTATTATGAAATGTTACCTTTTTATGATTTACTTTTTCACTTTTAGGGAATGTTTTATCCCATTCTTGAACTAAATTTAGTTTTTCTTCCATTTTTGTACCCTCCTTCTTATTTTTCTTTTTGCATTATATAAGTTAGAGTTAGCTTTAAGTCAAGTATTTATATAATTTTATTTTAAAAAATTTCAAATCATTTTATTCATTATCTTTCTATATTTAATAATCTTTTTATAAATTTAGTAAACTTACTAAAAACTGATTCCTTACATTCTAAAATCTCTAATTTACTATCTTTTATATTATTATCAATATTTTCTGTATTCTTTTTGTTAAATATATTGTCTGGGTTATATTTTTCTCTTTTGGCCTCATTTTCTTTTTCTTGATTTTTATTTAATAAATTAATTAATTTTATTTTTTGATTTTCACTTGCAAAATAATCTCTAAATAAGGAAACTAGAATTGCATTTGCCTCATTAGAAATATATTGCACAGATAAATCTATCTCTGGATTAATTGTATAAATATAATCTTTATCCATATTTTCTTTAAAATATTTAATTTTTTCTTCGGGAATTTTAGAATACTCTTCTTTTGGCAAATAACTTAATATTTCTAAAACCTCTGTATATGCTTTTGCATAATTACTAATCATCAATAGTTTCTCCTTCAATAATATTCTCTTGTAAATGTTCTTGCTCTATTAAATCAGAATGCATGACATCCTCTATTGTTGTCCCATTATTAATTGCATTTGCCACAACAGACTTCATTGATATTTTTTTAGTTGTCTTCTCATCTATCTCTTCAAAAGTAACTTCGCCTTTCACCAATTTCGATAATGCCGAATTCATAGTTGCATAACATATGTATTCATCTTCTAACTGTAAATATTTCCTTGCATATGTAATATATTCTTCTGCTATAGGAACCATTATTGTTTTTCCTTTTGAGTCAACATAACCTTTACTAGTACCAATAAAGTCATTACTTTTATAAGGTCTAGAATATTTCTTTAAAGATTTTATTTCTATATTTGCCATATGTAATGGTTTATCTTTTCCTTGCAATTCAGGTATTTCTTTTGACGCTATTTTCATATATTGATTTATACTATTTATTATTGTTTTATAATCATACTCTTTTGAAAATAATCTCATATAATCCATCATTGTTAATTTTCCAGAAGCAATAGCTTTTACTACTAATGTATGAAATTGCTTTCTTTTATTTTCATCTGTAATCTTATCTAATATAGCATCTATTCTTTTTCCCTTATAATTTTCTCTTGAATATTGCTCAATTGTCATTTCTCCTGATAATAGTTTGTTAATGATACTTTCGATGCTATTCAAATAAATAGCTGATGTTTGCTTGTTTTTTTCAGTTATTTTGGTAGCTATTTCTGGATAAACAAGTGAAACTTCTTTTATTGCATTATTAAGTTGTTCTATATCAATATTATATTTTTTACAAAATAGCATTTTACTTGTATTAGCCTTCAAAAAATCATTAACTAAAATTAAATTAGGATGTTGTTCTCCCTGTTCTTTATATTCTTGTATTATTCTATTTTGTTCTTCTAATTCTTTTTGCTTTTTACTTTCTTCTTTTTGCCTTTCATCTTCAAATTTTCTTTCTTGCTTTTCTTTTTCCTTTTGGCTCTGTATAGCTTGTCTTTTTTGTTCATCTGCTTCTATAATATTTTCAATTCCAGGAACTTTTGATTTCAAAAGTTGTATAAAATCAGCATCTAATTTTAATTCTTCAGATAAGCAAGAATATAAAGATGGATTTTTAGAAATAACTTCTAACATAAATTCTGGTTTTCCTCTATAAACTTCATTAGTTAATTTAACAAATTCCTCTATTGATACTCTATCTATTCTATTCATCATTTCAGATATTTTTTTCTCTCGTCTCTTTAAACGTCCTGATTCAGAATTCTCAAAAATTTCATGGTCAGTAAGTCCTAATTCTATCATTGCATCCCAAAATTTTTTATTTCCATCAAGAAAAGAACTAGGTAATATTCCGCACAATTTCTTAATACTACTAGGCTTTATAGCTCCTCTTTCATTCAGTGTCTTTACATATGATATAATAAAATCTGTATTTATTAAGCTTTTATCAACAACTTCAAGTAATGCCCAGAAATAATTAAATTTTTTATCCTTCACCATCTCAATAATAAATTCTGGATTTTTTCTTAAATCTTCTCCTAATAAACGAACACAATGGCGATTTGCTTCCATTTCTTTTTTCATATACTCTCTGTCATTTGCTCTATTTTTATCCATCTATTTTTTCTCCTTCTTTACAGATATTATATTGATTATATATCACATTCAAATATCATAAACATTAATTTTAAAATTATAACTGTAAATCATTAGAATCGTTACTTCTTCTTTGATTTTCTATAACTCTATCTGATGTGTTATTTTTCTGTTCTCGTACTGTTATAGGTGTCCAATTTTTCAACTCTTGATTAAATTTTTTTCTTCTTTCATTTGTATCATTTGTTTCTTGTGTTTGTCTATTTACAACATCTTGAACATCTGTTGGTAACATTTTTATTTTTTTATAAATTAATTTATTCACAAATGGGAGTTTTCTTATATGTTTACTCTTAGCTAAAAACCTTATAAATTTTTCCTTTATTGTTAAATTATTAGCTATTTGCTCTAAATGTTGCTCTTCTTCTATTTTTTCTAGTCCTTCAATTTCTTCTACATTAATCTTTCTTGATAATTCTTGCTTTCGTGGCATGAATGTAATTCCTTTACTAGCAAATTCTTTTAATTTTTCTTCTTTTTTCTCTTGCCACTCACTTGAAGATATTAAATCAAATTTTATCTGTGCTGTTCCTACATTTTTACCCTTACCAAAAATTTGTGTAGCTAATTGGGCCTCTGGATTATCTTTTAGGAAATCTTCACTGTTTAGCTGTTGTTTCTTATATGTTGTTGTTTCAAAATCTAACTCTTCTAAAAATTGCAACTCTCTTCCTAACAATATAGGAGAAATCATATAAATTCTATCTTTTCCTTGGAATTTATCATATCCATTATCTTTTAATTTTTTTATTTTATCTATAGCATCTAATAAATATAAATTAACTGTATCTACTGTTCCAGAAATTCCTCGTTCTGCAATCATTGAATGAAGATTCGTTGGTAAATGAAGATGAACACAATTGCTAGCTAAACCATATGAAAACAGTTCATTTATTGGAGTATGCTCTTGTGTAATGTTATTTTCTACTTCTATTCTATCCATCATTTTTCCTTTTTCCTATTTATTTCTTCTACTTTTAAAGTATACTATATTTTTGATAAAATACAAGACCTACATAAATTATTTTTCAAAAAAACTTTTAATAGAATTAGTAACAAATGTAATTAGACAATTCCTATAAAATGTTGTATAATTGATTTAAGTATGAGTAATATCTCATATTTGTAGGTACTGTTTACTATGCATTTTAAGGAGGATTTTACGATGAAAAAAGAAGTAACACTTGTACCAAAGGACAAATGTCCATTGGATGTTCTTGCGGAAATGGAAGAACGGACAGCAAACGCATGGATTTTCCTGCATGATAATGTTGTTGAAAATTTGCAAAAAAGTTGCAACGAATACAATCTTCTGTATCGTGGCATAAGATTAAAATGGAATGCTACAAAAAATGTCCCTGATACATCAGTTCTTATTAATAGAGATATATTGGGTGGCGTACATTGGAACTTTGTGTATTCCATTGATGCAGATAATATAGCATTTAGCTATCGCAGCTTTAATCCAGAAGAACTTATTTTCTTGCAGATGGAAGAATAATTTGTCCTAAATTGGAAAGAAACAAGATTTTTTGTCTTGTTTCTTTTCATTATCCAATAAAGGAGAAAATCTGTAATATTGATTTTCTCCTTTTATC
The DNA here is from genome assembly GCA_944387495.1 of uncultured Clostridia bacterium. Taxonomy (GTDB): domain Bacteria; phylum Bacillota; class Clostridia; order TANB77; family CAG-508; genus CAG-269. The sequence goes on from CALXFD010000017.1 coordinate 41,754, forward strand.
ATTTTTCAAAAAAATTACGAAAAACGGCAATCACAAGATGCAATTGCCGTTTTATGAAACGCAATATTTCTTAAATCACTTTTAGAAAGTTTTTTATTTAAATATTGAGAATTACTATTTACAATAAATACATCATGCAAGTCTCCTATTCTTATAAACTTAATTTTATTTGTATCATATAATTCCTCACTATATTTCTTAGAAATTGCTAAATCAATTTCTTGCTTTTCTAATGCTGAAAACATATTCATAGCATTCAATCTATGTATATTAATAATAATGCTATTATTTTTTTCATAGAAATTTAAAATACCTTTATTGTATATTCTATTTGGCATATTTACATGCACACCTAATTTTATATCTTTATGAATATTAAATGTTAAATCAGCTTTTGAAAGAGTATCTATAGAATCCTTTATTTGTAAATATAACTTTTTACCATTTTCATTTAGTATCATTCCATATTTACTTCTTTTAAATAATTCTACTTTTAGTTCATTCTCTAAGTTTTTAATATGTTTTGTTACAGCAGGTTGTGAATTGTTATTCTCCTTTTACAATTTTAGCGGTTAGCTTATTAGCTAATTTGGGACCAATAAATTATTTTAATATTTTCCAATACCCTGTTTTCTTTGAACCTTCTCTTAAAATAAGTTTTTCGTCTTGTAAATGTCTTATAGCTCTTGATATAGTTCTATCTGAAAGTTTGGTTATAGTTGCGATTTCTTCTCTAGTTATTTTATTATTATTAATTATTAAATCTAAAATTTGTTGTTCATTTTTACTTAATTTTAATGTGCCATTTATTGTGTCATTTATTGTGTCATCTGCTGACACATTATTTTTAGAATTATATTTAAAAGGATTTTCTCTATACTTAAATGTAACCCTCAAAAAATGTTCCATAAATTTAAAGCAACTTTTATCATAAGCATCTAAAATTCTTAAAACGCCAGATCCAATATTTTCAATTAAATCAACATCTTTAAATACTCTAATAAGTTCTTTGTTTCTTGGTGCTGTAACTCCTTCCAAAAATTCTTCTTGTGAAAGTTCTTGTGGTAAACCACCTGCAGATGTAATTTCAATTCTATCAGAGTATAATTCTACAATTGGGGAATTTCCATAAGAATAATCATTATGTACAACAGCATTTATAACTGCTTCTTTTAAAGCTGCTTTATCTATCATTTCTACTTCTTTTCTACCTTTATATTCTATTTTAGCATAAACAGTATTTTCTGCATCAAGTCTATCCAATATCCTTTGAGTTGCGGTAATTATACAACGATATCCATATTCTTGATTTTCTACTAAATCCATTTTATTAGTGCCTAAATATTTTACAAGTTTTATTGAAACATTATTTTCATCTGCTAATAAAAATGCATTATAATTATATTTGCCATCACTTGTTAATAAATCAAGATTTTGTAAAAAGTTATCATTTAATTTTAATCCGTGTTCTTCATAGTAAATTTTTAGTTGATTAAATGTTAATTCTTGTCTAGGAGAGTCAATTTCTTTTAATGTATTTTTAATCCTTTTGGAATACATATCATCAATCATTCTTTCTGTCATTCTTTCTTTGCTACTACCAACTCTGATATAACAACCTTCTGGTGTTCTTCCTTTTTTTCTTAAATAATATGGTTTTTCAGTTCCACTTGATATTACTACTTTTATTACTTCTTTATTGTCTATTGTTTCCACAATTACATCAAATAATCCTAGAGTTGATGGTTGTATATTGTTTTTTATTCTATCTTTTATTTGTAATTGTGTTAAATCAACATCTTTTAAACCTACTACTTGTCCATCTTTTCTAACTCCTATATAGATAATTCCACCTTCTTTGTAGTTAAGAAAAGCTATTACTTCTTGTTCAAAATCTTCATTTAGTTGTTCCTTATTTTCGGTTCTGTTTGTTTCTGCTACATTATCCATTTTTCAAACGCCTCCTTTTATTCTAAATATCATAATATTATTAAATATACAATATCTTAAAACTTTATAAAAATCAATGTTATCACAATATTTTTTGAAATTTGTTAGATATTTTGTTAGACATATCACCTGAATAACAATTTTTAGGCAAAAAAATAATATCAAGTGAATGTTTCCAAACCCTTGATATTACTTTGGTGCAGATGGCCGGAATCGAACCGGCACGGTTTATTCAACCGCAGGATTTTAAGTCCTGTGCGTCTACCAGTTCCGCCACATCTGCATATTTGAACTGGTCTTTGCCTGACGACAATAGTAATTATAATATTTGATTACATTTTTGTCAATACTTTTTTTAAATTTTTTTATTTTTATTTTATTCGCAAAATTTTCATTGCCAATGCAACAACTTTTTTCCAAAAAGTGTTGTCATATTCTCGTTCTATATTTTTGATTT
>CALXFD010000018.1 GCA_944387495.1 uncultured Clostridia bacterium
TCTTCAAATCTTTTGTTTAATTTTTCATCAATTCTTTTATCTTGCTCTTCAAATCTTTTGTTTAATTTTTCATCAATTCTTTTATCTTGCTCTTCAAATCTTTTGTCTAGTATCTCGTTGTAGTAGCTAGCAAAATTTGAAAGTTCTTCTCTAAAAATCAATTGTACATTATCTACAATTTCTTGAACCATTTCTGAATTATTCGGCATTTTTTCACCTCCTCTGAATATAATTTTTATAGATTATAACTTTAAAATTATAAGTTAATTTTCTATAAATTAGAAATCATTGAATTAAATTTTTTGAATTTAAACCTGTTTCTTCGAAAACAAAAACACTATGAACAGATTATATTACAAAAAGGATAACAAGTCAACTAAAAGTTCTATATTTATCTAATAACTTTTCGACATTATTCTACAAAACACATAATCTTTTTAAGTAATATTACAATTTTCTACACAAACTTATTTAACAAGGAGTTAAAAATGTTCAAAAATAATTTTTATGTTATAAAACTAAAAAGAAATTTTATTCCACTAATCTTTCTACTATTCACCTTTTGCTTACTAATATTTTCAAACTCAAATCTTCCAGCTATAAAATCTGGTTTATCGCTCTGGGCAAATTCTGTTGTTCCATCACTATTCCCATTTTTTGTAGCAACTGAGCTTTTAATGCGCACTAATATTATTACAAAATTAGGATTTTTACTTAATAATTATATGAAACCACTTTTTAACATTAGAGGTGAAGGTGGATTTGCATTTATTATGGGAATAATTAGTGGATATCCAGTAGGTGCAAAAATCGCTTCAAATTTTAGAAAGAATAATATTTGTTCAAAAGAAGAATGTGAAAGATTATTAAGTTTTACTAATAATTCTGGTCCTTTATTTATAATTGGAACTGTTGGTATTTTAATGTATAAAAATACAACTATCGGAATTTTACTTTTTATTACACATATTCTAGCATGTATCACAGTAGGTTTTATATTTAGATTTTGGAAAAGAAAAACTGTTTCTAAAAAATATGAGAAAATAGATAGCTTTAAATCTAATAAGACGAAATATGCAAACATTTCTAATTTAGGTGAAGTTTTAGCTGAAAGTATAACTAGTAGTATTTCTACTATATTATTAATAGGTGGTTTTGTTGTAATATTTTCAAGTATAATTTCTATATTAAAAGCAAGTGGATTTCTACATATTTTAACTAATATTTTTAGCCCAATATGTAATATGTTAAACATTGAACCAACATTTATTCAAGGATTTACTACTGGTATTTTAGAAATAACAAATGGTATAAATACAATTTCAAATATAGCATGTAAAAAAATATCTATCAATATTATACTAACATCCTTTTTGCTTGGATTTGGTGGTATTTCTGTTTTGTTACAAGTTTTTAGTATTACTTCTAAAACAGATTTATCTATAAAACCTTATATTTATGGCAAAATATTGCATGGTATTATTGCAGCATTATATACTTTCATTTTTATACACACATTTCCTATTTTTTATTTTGATTTATAAAAATATTTGAATCATAAAATCTTTTTATATGAAATATTATAAAATATATAATAATATATTTATTAAGATCATAGGTTTATAGGTAAATCCTTTATAAAAACCTAAATATATTGTATAAGGAGTTTGCATATATTCATTATGCAAGAAAATGTTTATGGAAAAAGATTGTAATTTTAATTGTTATCCTCCATATATGGATTTTAATAATGCACCTAATAGTGCAAATTTTGATATGAATGATATATATCGTGACCCTATGTTTAACCCTATAATGCAATATGAGCAAGCATATTCTTATTATAAGTATTTATGTATGCAAATGGATTATAAAATTAAGTGTAAAGAATATGAAAAAATGTGTAACAATAATTCTGATGTAAGAAGAGATAGAAAAATTGAATAAGTGCTATTATAGAATTGTACTTGGCATTATTGTTTTAGCATTTTTTGCACTTGCTTAGTAAGCTTTTATAGGTTGGTAGGGGCATATATATAAAAAAATTTCTTTGATTTTAATGTGCGAAGCGGAATAATTTAGAAGCTCTTTGCAAAATAACTGGAATAATGTTCGTGTGGAATTTATAAATAAATTCCAGCACAGAAAAAGGTTCCAGTTTTTTGCATAGAGATTCTTAATTATGTAGCTGAGCCGTTAAAATCAAAGAAATTTTTTTATATATATGCCCCTACCAACCTATAAAAGCTTACTAAGCAAGTGCAAAAAATGCTAAAACGATAATACCAAGTATAATTCTATAATATCCAAATACCTTAAAGTCATGTTTCTTAATATAATTCATTAAAAACTTAATTACAAACATTGAAACCACAAATGAAACTAACATTCCTACTAACAATATTATAATTTCTGCACTTGTAAATGCTAATCCAAATTTTACAAGTTTCAATAAACTTGCTCCAAGCATTGTTGGTATTGCTAAATAAAATGTAAATTCTGCTGCATTTGGTCTTGATAATCCTATTAATAATCCACCTATAATTGTTGCTCCTGAACGTGATGTTCCTGGGAATATTGCAGCTATTAATTGGAACACACCAATTATTAATGCATCTTTATATGTAATATCTGAGTTTTTATCTCTTCCACCTTTTCTATGTTTATTCCAATTTTCTATTACTATAAAAGCTATACCAAATACTATTAATGCAATCGCTATACATGTTGGATTATAAAATAACTCTTCAAATACTTCATCAAATAATAAACCTATTATTGCAGCTGGTATACATCCTACTAATATTTTTCCCCATAAATTCATTATTGACTTATCAAAATGAGATAAAATTCCCTGTTTTTTTATTGCTTTTTCTTTATTTCTTGTTATAGGCCATATCTTTTTCCAGTATAATAATACAACAGCTAATATTGCTCCAAATTGTATTACTACTTGAAACATTCCCCAGAATTCGGGTGATACTTCTTTAAATTTTAAAAATTGTTCTACCAATATTAAATGTCCTGTACTACTAATTGGCAACCATTCTGTAATTCCTTCTACTATTCCAAATATAATTGATTTTAAAATTTCAAAAAACATTTTTTTCTCCTTTCAAATTTATCTATTGTTTTTGCAAAATATTAAATACTACATCTTTTATATTTTTTGCTACTGTTATTGGAAAATGCTTTCCTGGTAGCCCTAATGCTTCTATAAAGTTTAATTTTTGCTCCTCTACTATTTTTCGAGCAATTCCAAATGGTTTAGAAGCTACATCTATTATTAAAGTTTCTTTTCTTACTTTTTCTAATTCTTTTGTTAATATAATTTTAGGTATTGTGTTTATGATTATATCATATTTTCTCAAAATAGTACCATTATTTTCAATATCTTTAAAATCTATTGCTTTATATCCAAATGCCATGCACCATGTTTTCTCAATATTATCATTTGTTACACATGTTACATTAATAGATAATCCTTGCAGTTTTTGCGCTAATATTTTACCTATTCTACCATAGCCTAAAATTAAGCAGTTTGAGTTATGTATTATTTCTTTTTTATTATTTAATATTATTTTTATAATTGCCTCAACTGTTGGTAATACATTTAATATTGCAAATCCTTCTATTTTCATTAAATCTATAACTTTTGTATTATTATCTTCAAATTTTTTTAATAAAGTCTCTGAAACATCTCCTGCAAAAACTATCTTATTTCTTATTTTATTTATTAAAAATTCTATTTTTATTTTTTTATTGCTTAATGGCATGTTTAAATGTATTCCATCTTTTGTTAATGGAATTGGCATAATTATTATTTCTGCTTTTTCTAATACCTCTTCTATTTTATTACATTCAAAAGAATTTTCTTTTTCTAAATTTGTATTTAATACTTCTTCTAAGCCATAAGTATATACTATATTTTTTTCTTTGGCAAGCAATTTTGCTAATTCATAATTACGCAAATCTCCACCTATTATTAGAAATTTATTTTCTCCTGTATTTTTACTAGATTGAGCCTCTTCTTTTGTTCTCTCATCAATATTAAAAAAATTCATATAATACCTCCTAGTTAATTATACTAATTGGAAGTATTTTTATGAATTTTATTCTCTTTCTTTTTCATCTTTATTAATTTCTTGTACTATATTTTTTCCTTGTATATCTTGTTTTAATAATTTTATATCATTATAACTTAAATGTCTTGTTATATCAAACATTTCCTCTAAATGCTCTTTTGCTTTTATTTCTTTTTCCTTTAATTTTGGTTCTTTTTCTTCTTCATTTATATTGTCTAGATTAAATGGAATAGATATTTTTCCCATTATTGGAATAAATATAGGGTCTTTTTTTATTTTAGCAACTATTTTCTTTGCATTTATATCTATTGCAGTATTTGCATATTTTACCGCTGTTTCTTTATCTCCTTTTATCAAATAGATTTTAGCCAATTCAAAATAACTATCTGCTGCTAATTCTTCTTCATCTATTGCTTCTAAAAATCTTCTTTCTGCTTCTTCTAGGTCTTTATATATTAAAGCAATTTCTGCTAATGAATATTTTGCATTATATAAAAGACTATTTATCTCAGCTGCTTTTTCATAACATATTTTTGCATTTTGAAAATCATTTAACATAGTATATACTAACCCTAAATTATAATTTAATTCATAACTTACAGGATTGTATCTTAATGCTTCTTGATATATATTCACAGCTTCTTTATACATTTCTTTTTCTATTAAGATATCTCCTAATAATATACTTGCATCATACATATCTGGCTTTTTATCTAACAAACTAAATAGCATCTCTGCTGCTTCATCTTTTTTGTTTAAATTGTCTAATAATTCTGCTACTTTGTAATATGAAGCATAATCTTTTTTATTTATATCTATTGCTTGTACATATTCATCAATCGCTTTTCTCATTCCACCTTCTTTTTCGTATAATTCCGCTAATTTTTTGTGTCCTTTATAACTATTAGGAATTTTTGTTACTAAATTGATTAATGCTTCTTTTGCCTTTTTTTCATTTCTTAACATTAAATAAATTTTATATTTTGTTAAATTTGTTATTTCTATAAGTGTTATTCCTCTATATTCTAATATTATTATTAATATTGGTATTATTATCGATAAAATGTATTTTATTATATCAAATATAAAATTTGCTTCCATTGTAAATGCAAATTCTATAAAATTCATAGCAATTCCTATTGCTTCTAAAATTAGTATCACTACATATGTTGTATCATTATTTTTTATCATTTTAAAAAACATGTAAACAAATATTGCAAGTGATATAAATGTAAATATTAATTGTTCTGCTAACATCATTTTCCCTTTCTCGTATATTATGTGCAAGTTTCTTAGTTAAACCTTACATTTTATTTAATACGCTTTTAATCTAATTCTTTTATTGCATTTCTTGCAAGTTCATCACATCTATTATTAAATTCATTATCACTATGACCTTTTACTTTTATAAATTTAACTTTGTGTGTTTTGGTTAAATTATATAATTCTTCCCAAATTTCTTTATTTTTTACTGGCTCTTTGCCTGATGTTTTCCAGTTATTTTTCACCCAATTATAAATCCAACCTTGGTTAAATGCATTTACTACATATGCACTGTCACTATATAATTCTACATCACAAGGAAATTTAAGTAATTTTAATGCTTCTATTACTGCTGTTAATTCCATTATATTGTTTGTTGTATCTTTTTTTCCTCCTGAAATTTCTTTTTTGTTTCCCTTATACATTAAAATAGAACCCCATCCACCAGGTCCTGGATTTCCGGAACATGCTCCATCTGTATATATTATTACTTTTTCCATACAAACCTCTTTTTCTTGTTTTTTTCCATTTTTTATGATACTATTATAACAGTAAACTTAAAAATATACAATATTTTATTAATAATTTACTTCAAATATAACTTCAAATCTCAGTTAAAATATTGAATTATAAAACTAAAATATAAAAAGGGAGGAGAAAAACAGTGGGAAAAGTTCTTGGAATAATAGCTGAATATAATCCATTTCATAATGGTCATTTATATCATTTACAAAATTCTATTAAAACATCTGGTGCAAATTACACAGTTGCTGTTATTTCAGGCAATTTTACACAACGTGGCTCTACCTCTTTAATAGATAAATGGTCAAAAGCACAAATGGCACTAAAAAATGGTATTGACTTAGTAATTGAACTACCTCTACTTTACTCCATATCAAGTGCTGAAAATTTTGCAGAAGGTGCTATAAAAATATTAAATAGTCTTAATATAGTAGATTACATATCATTTGGAACAGAAACAAATGATATAGCTATTTTAAATAATATTGCTAATGTTTTATATAAAGAGCCAAAAGATTATAAAAATTTATTATCACATGAATTAAGTAAAGGTATTTCATATCCAAAAGCAAGAGAAAATGCTTTACTTATGTATTTAGGTGATATTAGGAAATATGGAAATATTTTATCTAGTCCTAATAATATTTTAGGAATTGAATATCTAAAAGCTCTTAAAAAAGTTCGTAGCAATATAATGCCTATTACTATGAAAAGGATTGAAGTTGGATATAATGAGCTTTCTTATAAAAATAACATTGCAAGTGCAACTGCTATTAGAGATATAGTAAAAAACAATGCACTTGATTTACTTCAAAATCTAGTACCACAATCTACTTACAATATATTAATGGAAAATATTAAAGTAGGACATATTGTACCAGATTTATCCACATTTGAAAAGCAAATTATATATAATCTTAGAAAAATGTCAATTCAAGAAATTGCAAACTTGGCAGATGTTTCAGAAGGATTAGAACATGCTATTAAAAATACAGCAAATTCATGTAATAGTATAGTAGAATTTTTAAATACAATAAAATCAAAAAGATATACTCGGAACTAGATTACAAAGAATTTTGCTATATTCATTACTTGGAATTACAAAACAAGATATAAATATTTCTAAAAAAGTAAATCCTTATATTAGAATACTTGGTTTTAATCAAAAAGGTAAATATATGTTATCAGAAATAGCTAGACAAAATCCGAAGTTAGAAATAATAACATCTGTAAAAAAATATATTGAAAACTGTAATAACAAAAACTTAAAAACCATGTTAGAAAAAGATATATGGGCAACTAATGTTTATACATTAGGATATGAATATGATTCTTTTGCAAATTTAGATTATACACATAAATTAGAAATTGGAACATAATTCTAAATTTAATAAAATGGGTAATTAAGTAGGACTTTTTATACTATTCCTGCCAAGTTATTATACTGTGCTAGCATATATGTAAAAATTTTTTATTAAGATTAATGTGTGATGCGGAATAATTTAGAAGCTCTTTGTGAAATAACTGGAATAATGTTCGTGTGAAATTTATAAATAAATTTCAGCACAGAAAAAGGTTCCAGTTTTTCACATAGAGCTTCTTAATTATGTAGCTGAGCCGTTAATCTTAATAAAAAATTTTTACATATATGCTAGCACAGTATAATAACTTGGCAGGAATAGTATAAATACTCCCTATTTAGTTACCCATTTTACTAAATTTAAATTTGCTGGTTCTAATAACATCTCATGTCTTGGCATTACTCTAAATGTATAGCCATAATTTCCACCAGAAGTTAATTCAATTTTAGTTGTAAAATAATATCTTTTATGTTCTTCATCAGCTTCTTGTAATTGCATTGGAATAATACTTACATTTTCAACAACTCCATTATCCAATATCTTACCATAATAAGCTTCTACTGTAACATTATCTATACTAATATTAGGAAGTTCTACTTCACAACCTACTTCAATATTATTTCCAGCATCAATTGTAATATTGTCTAAATTGTTGCTTTGTGTTATTTTTATATCTTTCCAATTAATATATAAATCTTTCTTCCATGCATTATATGCTGCAACATTATCAATATCTTCATAATATTTTTTAGTTAAATTACATAATGGTATATATAATTGGTCAGTATAATCAACAAGCATTCTTGCTGTACTATATTTTCCACCTGTTGTTATAATAGAGTTTTTCATTAATTCTAGCCATTTTTTAGAAATTCCGTTTTTATCTCTATCATAATATATTGGTATAATCTTATCTTCTAATGTATGGTACATGCTTTGGCTATCTGCCATATCTTGTGCTTCATATGAATCATATTCTGCATTTGTTCCTATTGTCCATCCATTATTTTGAGTATAACCTTCTGCCCACCATCCATCTAATACACTAAAATTAATTACTCCATTTACAGATGCTTTTTGTCCACTTGTACCAGATGCTTCCATTGGTCTTCTTGGATTATTTAACCATACATCTACACCACTTATTAAATATCTTGACATAGCAATATTATAATTTTCAAGCAAGAAAATTTTTCCTTTAAATTGTGGCATCATTGAAACTTCATGTATATATTTAATTAAATCTTGTCCTTCTTTATCAGCTGGATGAGCTTTTCCTGCAAATATAATTTGAACAGGTTTACCTTGTGTGTTCATTATTTGAGTAATTCTTTCAAGGTCTTTAAAGATTAATGTTGCTCTTTTATATGTTGCAAATCTTCTAGCAAATCCTATTGTTAAATTATCAGGATTTAATTTTGATACTATTTCATTAATCTCTTCATAACTATATCCGCTTCTTCTTAATCTTTCTGTTGTATTTTCTTTTACTAAATTAATTAATTTTCTTTTTCTTTCTACATGAGTTAACCATAATTTATCATCTGGTATATTTCTAATTTTTTCCCATACTGAATCTTGGTGCATATTATCTTGCCAATATGGAATTAAGTATTTATTATATAATTCTTTTAATCTAGGTGCTAACCATGAACATGTATGAATTCCATTTGTTACATATCCAATTGGAGATTCATTTGCTGCAATATTAGGCCATACATCACTAAACAATTCTCTTGAAACTGCACCATGTAATTTACTTACACCATTTTTCTTTCCTGCAATTTTTAATGCTAAAATTCCCATATTAAATCCATCATCTAAATCTGGACCTGGTTTCATACCTAATTTCAAAAATTCTTCTCTTGAAATACCAAGTCTAGGCCAGAAATCTTTAAAATATTTTTCTACCAATGGTATTGGGAATATATCATTTCCAGCTGGTACTGGTGTATGTGTTGTAAATACTGTTTTAGAACTTGCAATATCTTTTGCAACTTCAAATGATACTTGTTTTTCTTTTATAATATTTTTTATAATCTCTAAATTTAAAAATGCAGAATGTCCTTCATTCATATGATATACTGTTGGTTTTAGACCTAAATATTTTGTAAGTAAGCTTACACCAGCCATTCCTAAAACAATTTCTTGTCTTATTCTCATTTCTTGGTCTCCACCATATAATCTTAAAGTAACATTTCTATCTTCTTCATTGTTTTTAGGTATATCTGAATCTAACAAATATAATTTTACTCTACCAACATTAATTTGCCATACTTTTAGGTATAATCTTCTTTTTGGAAATTTAACATATATAGTTAAATCATCACCTTTATCATCTTTTACTGGGTTTATTGGTAAATCATATAAATCTATATTATGATATTCTGTTTCTTGTTGTCCATATCCATTAATTTTTTGATGAAAATATCCATTTTTATATAATAAGCCAACTCCAACTAATGGAATACCTAAATCACTTGCAGATTTTAAATGGTCACCGGATAAAATTCCCAATCCACCTGAATAAATTGGAATAGTTTGGTCTAAACCATATTCTGCTGAAAAATATGCAATTAAATCTTTTTTATTGTTTGGATATTTATTAGAAAACCATGTGCTTTTACTTGTCATATAGTTTGTAAAGTTTTCTGCAACTTTATCATATTCTTTTAAAAATGATAGGTCTTTTGAAACTTTTTCTAGATTTTCTTGTGATACTTGTTTTAAGAATTTAACTGGATTTTTCTCGCATTGCTCCCATAAATCCATGTCTATTTTTTGAAATAATCTTAAAAATTCAGTATTCCATGACCACCATAAATTGTTTGCAATTTCAGATAATTTTGCAATTCTTTTTGGTAATTGTGGGTTTACTGTTATTCTATTAAATAAATACATATATATTTCCTCCTTAGTAATTTTTATTATCTTTTTTCTTTCTGTTTATTTTTATATGTATATTATCTATTAAATAATTCGTTTTGTCAAATAATTTTGAAAATTTTTTTATGTCCAATTGGGGACGTTTCTTTTTGGACATTTTTGTCCATTTGGGGACAGTTCTTTGTTTCTCATATCAAAAACACCTTTAAAATATATTCTCTATAACAATTTACATAATATATTTTAAAGATGTTTGCCTTTATTTTAAGTATTTCTGCACTTCTATCTATTCACTATACCCATCTTTCCAATAGTCTGGTATTGACGAATAATTACTTAACTTTGTACAATCCATATAGCAAGCATTTCCGTCTGGCTTAGTCCCAATCCATTCTCTTGCATTTTTAAAATCTAGACTTTCCCAACCATCTACTCTTTCCCACAATGGTACTGCTTCTCCTGTTAAATTTGTACATCCGCTAAATGTTCCATTAAAATATGTTACATTTGGACAATTTGAAAATAAATCTTCTGGTATACTTGTTAAATTCTCACAGTCCCAAAATGTTTCTACAAAATTTGTTATATTAATAAAGCTATTTTCTGACGGACTTGCTATTTTTCTTAATTTTGTACAACCACCTAAATAGATATTAGTTAATCCTGTTTCTCCCCATTGTGTTATTTCTATTATTTTGTTAGGACCTTCATCGTAGTAAATATTTCTTCCAAGTTCTTTATCATAATATATTGTACTTGCACTTGAACTTATTTCTTTTATATCTCCATCTACTTCTACTTCTATTTCCTTGTTTTTTTCTTCATATTTATGATATATTTTACTATATGGATTGTATGCTGCAACTTTAATATTCTTTTTTATAGATGCTATTTTACTTTTTTCTATATATTCACTTTTACTTATTGTTTCTATTTTCCCATCTCCCCAATTTATTTTACTGATTGTTCCACTATTCTCTGCATCAAATGGCAACACAACTATTCCATCTTCTCCTGAATTTACTATCATTTTTATTGCTTTTTTATCTTCATCTTCTTCTGTATCATCTGTTATTGGGTCTGATATTGCTCCTGTTGATTGATTTATTGTGTATTTTCTTTGACTATCTGAAAATGTTACTGTTAATGTTCCACTTCCACTTGTTTCTCCTTTTGAATTTAATTTGTCTAACTCTGTGTTTAATTCGTCTGCTGTTACTGGGTCTGCTACATCTTCTACTTTATTTGCTTTTGCTGCTGCATACGCCATTTGTATTTCTTCTTTTTCTTGGGCAATTTCTGTCTGGTCTTTTGCTTCTGTTGCTTTTGTTAGTACTCCATTTTCTCCTGTAAGCATTGCTATGCTTACTCCTGCTAAGATTAGTAATACTATTATAGTAATAACAAGTGCTATCAATGTTATTCCTTTACTATAATGTTTTTTTAACTTCTCTTTCTTTGGCATTTGTTTTTTCATTCTTTTTTCCTCCCTTTCCTTTCTTATTGTTTTTTCTTTTCAACTATTTTTCTTTCTTAGTTGAAACTTCGTTTTGTTTTAGTATTCGAGCTTTTGTGTTTTTTATTCTCTCTATTTAGTATAATTCTCAGTCTTTTTATCGTCAATGTATTTTTATCATTTGTAATAGTCTTGTAATTGAATTGTAATACTTTAACTTTTTATAAGATTTATGAACTCTTGTATAAAATCTCTTAAACATTAAAAAAATAGCAAAATTAAACCTATATTTTTTGTATACATACATTTTTATAAATAAATATATACTATCATACTCATAGGTTTAACCTTGCTATTACTATTAATGTATTTATATTTTTAAAATTTTTTAGAACTTCTACTAATTTTCTAGCTTTTGCTACTACACTATTTAATACTATTTTTTCTATTACTTCATTAAAGTGTAGCTCTCTCTCTCTCTCTCTCTCTCTCTCTTACAGCCACAAGGCTTTCACTTTTAGTGTTTTTCTTTTGCATTTTCTTTCTCCTATTTTTCTTTTGTCTTATAATATCATTTTATCTAATTCTTTTCAACATTTGTAATCAATTTGTAATATTATAAACTGTTGTGCAATTACCACTTAATAATAACCTTAAATAAATCCCCATCTATTTGTATATTAAACCTTCCACCTTGCAATTCTGTCAAACTCTTAGCTATCGATAATCCTAATCCGCTTCCTTCTGTATATCTTGACTTATCTCCTCTTACAAATCTTTGCATTAATTCATCTGCTGAGATATTTAATCTATCTTTTGATATGTTTTTAATTTCTAATTTTATTTCATTATTTTGTTTAGTTAGGTCTATATATACCCTTGTTTTATCTGCTGCATATTTTGTTATATTGCTAAATAGATTTTCTATTATCCTATACATATATCTATTATCTGCTTGTATTTTGATGTCTTCTTGTGGTAAGTTTACATCTATTATTAATTCTTTTTTCTCAAATTTATCTTCAAATTCTCCTATTGTTTGTTGTAATAATTCTTTTAAATTTATTGTTTCTATATTCAATTTTACATTACCAGATGATACTTTTGAAGCTTCTACTAAATCTTCTATTAGTTTTTTTAGTCTTAGTGATTTTTGGTTTAATATATCTATATATTGTTTTATTTTTTCATCTTTTATATCTTCTTGTTTTAATAAATCTACATAGTTTATTATTGATGTTAGTGGTGTTTTTATATCATGTGATACATTTGTTATTAATTCTGTTTTTAGTCTTTCTGATTTTAAACTTTGTTCGATTGCATTTGTAAATCCTCCTGCTATGTCGTTTATATATTTTGCCATTGATTTTAATACACCTTTTAGCTCTTCTTCATCTAAATCTATGTCTGAGTGTCCTTCATATATTTCTTTTAACGCTAAGTTTATTTTATTTAGTTTTTTATTATATTGCATTATTTCATGGAATACCCAAAACCAGAATGCTAATAATATTATTGTTCCTAAGAACGAATTGAAAATCATTGCTATTATACAACTTATTATAACAAATCCCCAATATACTATTGCTATATTTTTTGTATTATCTTCTTTATCTAATAATCTCTCTACTAATGTTTTTATTTTTACTACAAACCATTTACAAATTTTATATATTAAAAACGAATGTAAAAATTCTTTTGCTTTTATTCTTTTTATTGTAGTTGTTACCCATGCTGCAAAACTTGCATAAGAACCTAAATAGCTTAGCAATAATAATGATATTAACATTTTCTGATTTATTACTTGTGTTTCTATACTTGCCACGCCTAAGCTTATCAACATTCCTATCACAAAGAACACTATTACTGATAAAATTTCATAAGGAATTTTGTCTACTCCATTTAATTGTATTTCTTTTTTATCTTTTTCATGTCCTAATGCCCATATTAGATATATTACCATTACAATTAATGATATTGAAGTTATTGGTATTAAATATGCAGGCAAATTTTGGTTTGTTTTGAACATATTATATACTGCTTGTTGTATAAAATATGAATTAGAATATGTGTATGAATTATCATCAAATCTTGTATATATTTTCATTCCCTCTAAATAATTTGTTGAATATGAAGCTATTATATATTTTGCGTTTTCTTGATTTATTGCTTCTATATTAGTTTTTATATTTCCATCTTCATAAGTCCAAAATGTTTCATTATTTGTTATTTCATTTATTTCTTTTTGATATTCTTCCGTTCTTATATTTGTATATAGAATCCCGGTTTCTTCATCTATAATTATAAATTCTATATAATCATAAATAGAAGATGTACTATTTATTAGTGGTTTATAATATATTGAATTTTGGTAACTATTATCTGTTATTTTTGAATATTGTGTATAATCTTCTAGAATTCTTTCTTGGTTACTTTTTATATATCTTACTTCTGAAATTATATTATATAAATATTCTTCTCCAAAATTATATGTTTTTATTGCATCTTGTTGGCTATTAAACTCTCCATATTCAGCTGTAATAAATACGTCTGCCATACTTAATATTAATATTATAGTTACTATTGGAATTAATAAATAACATAAAAGTTTTAGAAAAGATGAATATTTTAATTTTTCCATTTTCACACTTCCTTTCCATAAATTTCTATATATTTTTTCATTTGTCTTTCTTTTATTAATCTAGATTTTCTATTTTATATCCTATTCCCCATATTACTTTTAAATATTTGGGTTCTTTTGGATTTATTTCTATTTTCTCTCTTATATGTCTAATGTGAACTGCTATTATATTTTCTGCTCCATAGCTTTCTTCATTCCAAACATTTTCATAAATTTGAGATATTGAAAATACTTTTCCTTTGTTTTTCAATAAAAACTTTAAAATATTATACTCAGTAGCTGTTAATTTAATTTCTTTTCCATCTACTTCTACTTTTTTCATATCGTCATTTACAATCAAGTTTCCAGATTTTAATATATTAGTTTCTTCTTTTTTGTTATTTAAACTTCCAAAGTTCACATATCTTCTAATACATGAATTTACTCTTGCAATAAGTTCTAATGGATTAAAAGGTTTTGTTACATAATCATCTGCACCTATATTTAAACCTGCAATTTTATCATAGTCTTCTGATTTTGCAGATAACATTATTACTGGTAACGTTTTTGTTTTTCTTATTTCTTCTAATGTTTCTAAACCATCTTTATTTGGCATCATAACATCTAATATGACTAAATGAACTTCATTTTCTGTTAATTGTTTTAGTGCTTCTTCTCCATCATATGCTTTTAAAATATTATACCCTTCTTTTGATAAGTAAATTTCTATTGCTTTTACAATTTCTCTATCATCATCTACTACTAATATATTATACATTTTCAACTCTCCCTTCATATTACATCTATAATATAGCACAGTTTTATAAATATTTTATATATTATTTATTAATTTTTTATTAAGAATTTTTTTGAATTTTACCAATTGTATTTAATGTATTTTATTAGAATATATTTTTATTTTATCCTCTTTATATTAGAATTTCAAGCAAAAATGTAAGTTTAAATGTTTTTCTGAAAATATTTGTATAGAAATTAATAATATATAACATTTTTTACTATCCAATATTTTCCTTAATTTTAGCTTTACTATAAAAAAAATTATTATCTCCTTAACTATAAAAATCCAGCTAAAAAACTGGATTTTCTTTCTGTTTAATTTATATAATATTTCTTCCTGAAAAAATTCATCAAGATGTGTCCCCAAATGGACAAAAATGTCCATTTAGAAACGTCCCTATTTGGACATTAATTTTCATCCTTAAAACTATTTATTTTTAATAACTTAAATATTTCTACAATTACTAATGGTAATAATACTAATACAACTAATTCTAGGATATTTTGAGTTGGTAAAACAGGTATACTAAATACTGTTCTTAATGCTGGTATTGCTAAAATTATTCCCATTAAGGCTGCTGATGCTAGTATTGCCCATACTAATTTACTGTTATTAAATACTTTTGTTTTAAATATAGATTTTTTATTATTTCTTACATTAAATACATGTACTAATTCTGAAAATGCTAATGTTACAAATGCCATTGTTTGTCCTACTTCTATTTTTGATTCATCAAGTGTTAATCCATCTATTGGTTCTGTTGTTGTTGCTAATCCAAGCATGAATGCTGAAAGTGTTAGTAATCCTATCATTATTCCTTGGTATATAATTCTCCATGTCATTCCTTTTGTGAATACACCTTTTCCTGGTTTGTTTGGTTTTCTTTTCATTATATCTGAATTTGCTGGGTCAAATGCTAGTGCTAATGCTGGTAATGAGTCTGTAACTAGATTTATCCATAAAATATGAATTGGCAATAATATTTCTAGATGTGCTATATCTGTTATTCCAAACCAACTAGCAAATAGTGGTGTTGCAAGTGTTGCTAGTAATAATACTACTATTTCACCTATGTTACTTGATAATAGGAATTGTATTACTTTTAATATATTATCATATATACGTCTTCCTTCTTCTACTGCTGATACTATTGTTGCAAAATTATCATCTGTTAATATTACATCTGCTGCTTCTTTTGCTACATCTGTCCCGACTACTCCCATTGCACATCCAATATCTGCTGTTTTTAATGCTGGACTATCATTTACGCCATCACCTGTCATTGCTACTATTTCACCATTTTTTTGCCATGCTCTTACTATTCTTACTTTATGTTCTGGTGATACTCTTGCATAAACTGAATAATGTCTTACATTTTTTTGTAAATCTTCGTCTGACATTTTTTCAAGTTCTTGTCCTGTTATTGCTTCATTTTCATTTTCTAGTATTCCTAGTTTTTTGGCTATTGCTGTTGCTGTTATTTTATGGTCACCTGTAATCATTACAGTTTTTATTCCTGCTGTTTTACATTTTTCTACCGCTTTTTTAGCTTCTTCTCTTGGTGGATCTATCATGCCTACCATTCCAACAAATATTAAATCACTTTCTATATTTTCTAATTCTTCTTTTGTTGGTTCATGGTTGAATTCTTTATATGCACATGCTAATACTCTTAATGCTTCTTTTGCCATTTCTTCGTTTTTATTTCTTACTGTTTTTGCATAATTTTCTAAGTCTTCTTTTATTTCTCCATTTAACAAATATCCTTTACATATTTTTAATAATTCATCTACTCCACCTTTTGTATATGCTATATAGCTATTATTTAGTTTGTTTACAGTTGTCATTAGTTTTCTATCTGAATCAAATGGTACTTCTGCAATACGTTTCATTCTATCATATATTGATGGGTCAAAATTCAAACTAAATGCCATATCAACTAATGCTGTTTCTGTTGGGTCTCCTGTTAATTTTCCGTCTTTTGATATTTTAGTATCATTACATAACATATTAGCATATACTAATTTTGTCATATCTTCATCAATATCATTTTTTCCTATTTTGTCTAAATCTTTTATTTCACCATTTAAAAATACTTTTTCAACTGTCATTTTATTTTGTGTTAATGTTCCTGTTTTATCTGAACATATAACTGTTGCACTTCCAAGTGTTTCAACTGCTGGTAATTTTTTTACTATTGCATTTTTCTTTACCATTTTTTGTACACCTATTGCTAATACTATTGTTGAAACTGCAACTAGTCCTTCTGGTATAGCTGCAACTGCAAGTGATACAGCAGTCATAAACATATGAATAGGTTCTTTGTTTTGTAATAATCCTATTATAAATATTATTAAACATATAACAATTGCTACAATTCCTAATGTTTTTCCTAGTTTATTTAATTTTTGTTGTAATGGTGTAATTTGCTCTTCTGCTTCATTAATCATTTCTGCTATTTTTCCAACTTCTGTTGTCATACCAGTTTCTACAACAATTCCTTTTCCCCTACCATATGTTACTAAACTAGAAGAAAATAACATATTTGTTCTATCTCCAAGCTCTATTTCTGTGTTTTCTATTTTTTCAGTACTTTTTTCTACTGGTACTGATTCTCCTGTAAGAGATGCTTCTTGTGATTTTAAATTTACAGCTTCAATAATTCTTAAATCTGCTGGGATATAATCACCTGTATCTAATACAACAATATCTCCCGGTACTAATTCTTTTGCTGGAATAACTACTACTTGTCCATTTCTTACAACTTTTGAAGCATGTGCTGTTAATTTTTGTAATGCTTCTAATGATTTTTCAGCTTTTGCTTCCTGTGTTACACCTATAATTGCATTTACTAAAACTACTATTAAAATTATAATTGTATCTGTGATTCCTTCTCCTTCTAGTACTCCTACTATTCCTGAAACAATTGCAGCAATAATTAATATTATTATAGAAAAATCTTTAAATTGCTCTATAAATTTTGATAATAAACTTTTCTTTTTTTTTGCTTTTAACTCATTTGTTCCATACTTTTCTCTTCTACTTTTTGCTTCTTCATCTGATAAACCTTGTTCAATATTTGTTGATAATATTTTTTCTACTTCTTTTACATCCTTATTAAACCAATTTTGCTCTTCTTTCAAATAAATCCTCTCCTTCTTTTTATTTTTTACAATTTAATAGTAATTTATAACTTCTTTTAGAAAATTTGTATTTTTAATAAAATCTTTAATTAATATATATAAAAGTAGAACAAACCTATTTTCTAAAACTTCTTTATCTTTCCTTTTTAAGTTTTAGTTAAACTTTTATAATATATAATAAAAGATAAAAAAATAAACTTCTAAAAGAACCTAATTCTTTTAAAAGTCTTGCTTACTTTATATACAAAGCCTACTAACCAGATAATAATTATCGCGATTGTTGATTAGTAAATAAAAAGCTACTCCCTTTTAACTTAAAAAATATTACCTGCATTTTTTAATGCCAATATATATATCTTTTTTATAAGTATAATATTTTCGTCTATTTTTGTCAATTCATTTTCAGAAAACATTTCTTTATTTTCATAAATTCTTTCTTTTATAAAATCTTCTAGTTTTTCTTCTTTCATATATAAAAACCCCTCTTTCGTATAAAAAAATTGACATTACACTTAAAAGAGGCTATACTAATACTAACAACTCTTTTAAGTGTTGTTATGTAAAAGAGATAGTCTGATTTTAGCGAACCTTCTATCTCTTTTCCTATATTTTATTAAAATAAAATAAGTTGTCAAGTTTTCTGCCGTTAGTTTCGACATTTTAATCTATATTACACTTATTTTCTTAAAAAAATTTTTATAAATTATTTTCCAATCTTATTTTAAAATTTATTTCTCTTTCTATTTTTATTTGTAAATAATTCCAGTCTAATTTAGATATATATTCTAATGAAACATTTGATAAATAATTATTCTCTTTTGCAAATTTATTCCACATTTTTACCGTTGGAAATTTTTTATTTTCTTCTGTTATTTCTTTTAACTTTTCATATGTTTTTTTATAAAAATATCCCATTTGTGAGGTTGAGGGAAAATTTACTATTTTATTTTGCTCATAATATTTATTTATTAAAATATTGAATTCATTACTAAGTTGCATCGTATTTTGAGAATGGAAACCATATTTTTTTATACTTTTTTCTAATTTTTTTCTAAGTATTGCTATATTTTTTACAATATCACTCATCTTGGTTTTGTTCCTTTCTAATATTTTCTTTTGTTTTTTATATATTTCTTTTTCAAGAATTCATATCAGTTTTCTAATTTAATAAAAATAGTTTTTTAAAAAATCTTTTTAATATTGCTAAATATTTTATTTAGTCTTTTGTTTTCTTCTTTTAAATATTTGTTTTCTATTGAAAGCATGTTGTTTCTTGCTTTTAATTCCTTTATCTTCTTTGTTTGTTTTAATAAAATTTTTCCCAACATATTCTTCCTCCTTTGTACTGTTTAAAGTATAATACACTTTAAGTGAACTGTCAATACTTACATAAATATATATTTTTTCTAACAAAAAGTACTATTTTAATCACTATTTATGTGAATAAATAATTCATAAATTATCTTCTACCTATAAAATAAAGCTTTTACAAATATGCTTAAAAGTTTTTTTATAATTGTATTGAAAAAAAAACTTTTAGCATATATAATGTAACAAATAGGGAGTGATAAAAATGAACAGAATAAAAGAATTACGTTTAGAATATGGCTACACACAACAACAGCTAGCAGACAAGCTAAATTGCGTAAAAAGTCTAGTTGCAATGTATGAAAGTGGTGACCGTAACCCTAGTGTAGAAATTTTATTAAAACTATCTGATATCTTTGATTGTAGTATTGATTATATGTTAGGTAAGTCTGATGTAAATTCTCATAAAATAAAATTTAATGAAATGGAAATTGCTTTTGCCAATGGAATTAAAGGTTTAAATAAGGAAAATCAAATAAAATTACGAAATATAATGGAAGGATTATTAGCAAGTCAAGATGAAGAAACTCCAAAAAAGTAATGACTTACATGATTTAATATATAAAAAAATCAAAGAAGAAAATATTATATGTATTAATCAAGAATTACTTTTTACCTCTGGTGCAATAGCTCATTACAATGAACTTACTGTAATTGTATTAGATTATACAAAAATTAAAAATCAAACCGAAGAAAACACTGTTCTAATTCAAGAATTAGGACATTATTTGTCTAAATCTTATTATAATACAAATTCATCTTTTATACATATTGAACAAATGGAATTAAATGCTGATATATGTGCTTGGAATGAATTCTTTCCATATTCTGAAATAAAAGAATTAATGGAAAATAATATTTGTACTGCAACTGATATTGCAAAATATTATAATGTAGAAGTTAGTTATATTGCTAGATGTCTGAACTATTATTTCAATAACTATAATGGGTTTAATAAAATTTTATAGTTTTAATACTATTTTGCTCTTTGATAGGGCTTGACTATTCCTAAAAAAAATGTTATAAGTATATAGTATTCAATAAGGCCCCTTGGTCAAGCGGTTAAGACGCCACCCTCTCAAGGTGGAATCATGGGTTCGATTCCCGTAGGGGTCACCAAATAAAAAAGCATTAAAAACTTATAAAGTTTTCGATGCTTTTTATTATAACTTTAATACCTAATTAATATTATTTTTTTACTAGTCAATTTCTATTATTCACTTTTTTAATATTCTTACTCGTACCACTCTAATTCCCATTCATCAAGAATTACAGTATCTCCTTCACATACTCCCATTTCTTTTAATTTATCTTCTACTCCCATATTTTTCAAAGATTTTTGTAGATAGTACATAGATTCATTATCTTCTATATTTATTCTTCCCATTAATCTTTCTATTGCTTTTCCTGTTACTATAAATACTCCGTTTTTTTCTTCTATATGCCATTCATCTTTTTTGTCTTCTAATGTATATACTTTTCTATCTTCTATATCTACTAAATCCTCTTTTGGCAATGTTTTTAGTAATTCAGATACATGGTCTATTAATTCTTCTACACCTTGTTTTGTTACTGCTGATATTTTATATAATTCTAGGCCTTCTTTTTTAGCAACTTCTTCTACTTGTTTTAATAATGTATCATCTTGCATTACATCAATTTTATTTGCAACTATTATTTGTTTTCTTTGAGCTAATTTTTCGCTATATTTTTTTAACTCTTTATTTATAACATAAAAATCATCTACTGGATTTCTTCCTTCTTGTCCTGATACATCTAAAAAATGTAATAATAGTCTTGTTCTTTCCACATGTCTTAAAAATTGTGTTCCTAGGCCTACTCCTTCACTTGCTCCTTCTATTATTCCTGGTATATCTGCTATTACAAATCCATCTCCATTTTTTGTTTTTACTACTCCTAAATTTGGCTCTAATGTAGTAAAGTGATAATTTGCAATTTTAGGTCTAGCATCTGTAACTACTGATAAAAATGTTGATTTACCTACATTTGGAAATCCTAATAAACCAACATCTGCAAGTAATTTTAATTCTAGTATTATTTCTTTTTCTTCTCCTCTTTCACCATCTTCTGCAAATCTTGGCACTTGTCTTGTTGGTGTTGCAAAGTGTGAATTTCCTCTTCCACCTCTTCCACCTTTTAATACTAGTTCTACTTGGTTTGTTTTAGATAAATCTGCAATAACTTTTCCTGTTTCTGCATCTTTTATTATTGTACCTATTGGAACTTTTATATACAAATCTTCTCCATATTTCCCATTACAATTATTTCCGCTTCCATTTACTCCATTACTTGCTTTATATTTTTTGTTATATCTAAAATCAATTAATGTATTTTTATCTTTATCAACTTGGAAATAGATGTCTCCACCTTTTCCACCATCTCCTCCGTCTGGTCCACCTGCTGCAACATATTTTTCACGGCGAAATGATATTGCTCCATTTCCACCATCTCCTGATTTTATTATTATTTTTATATAATCTGTAAACATTATCTTTATTACTCCTATCTGGTTTTTCATTATTTTTAGCATATGCTTTTATTAAACTTCTTATTTTTTATTCATCAATATATTATACAAAAACAAAGATGTGTCCCAAAATGGACAAAAATGTCCAAACAGAAACGTCCCCAAATGGACATTATTCAAAATAGTTTAATTGCATTGCTTTTTTCACTTTTCTCATTGTCTCTTTTGCTGTCTTTCTTGCTTTTTCAGTACCTTCTTTTAAAATTTTATCTACAATTTCTGGATGCTCTTCATAGTATTTTCTTTTTTCTTGAATTGGTGCTAAATAATCTATTATATTTTTAGCAAGTTCTTTTTTACATGCTACACATCCTCTTTTACCTGCTCTACATTCTTCACATACTTTTTTTACATCTTCTGGTTTAGAAAATAAATTATGATAATATGCTACCATACATATATCAGGATTTCCTAAATCATCTTTTTTTATTCTATTTGGGTCTGTTACAGCTCCCATTACTTTTTTAGTTATTTCTTCTTCACTGTCTGATAAATATATAGCATTACCTAATGATTTACCCATTTTCTCATTTCCGTCTAAGCCTTTTATTCTTTTTCCTTCTGATAATACTATTTTAGGTTCAACAAAAACTTCTCCATATATACTATTAAATTTTCTAACAATTTCTCTACATTGTTCAATTAAAGGTTCTTGGTCTTCTCCTGCTGGTACTAGTTCTCCTTCAAATGTAGTAATATCTGCTGCTTGACTTACTGGGTAACCTAAAAATCCATATGTAACACTTTCACCGAATAAATCCTTTTTTTGGGCTATTTCAGTTTTTACTGTAGGATTTCTTTGTAATCTTGCTATTGTTACTAAGTTTGAATAATATACTGTAAGTTCTGCTGTTTCTGGTATCATAGATTGTATATATATTGTTGTTTTTTCAGGGTCAATACCACAAGACAAATAATCCATACAAAGTTCTTTTACATTTTTTCTAACTTTTTCTGGATTGTTAAAATTGTCTGTTAAAGCTTGAACGTCTGCAATTAAGATATACATATCATATTCTCCACTATTTTGAAGCTCAACTCTCTTTTTTAAAGAACCAAAATAATGTCCAATATGTAATTTTCCAGTAGGTCTATCACCAGTCAATATTCTCTTTTTCATAAGTTTTTCCTCCTTCGAACAATTAAATTATACTAAAAAATCCTTATTATTTCAAGTATAACTCTTCGCATGGGCAACATACCCAAAAAATGTTTCTAACTAAAAGTACAAATCAATTTTTACTTAAATTTTGCAATTAAATCATATTCACTAATTTCTGTAATTTCACATTCTACAAATTTATTTAATACCTCTTCTATTTTTCTTTTTCCATCATTTTTAACATATACTATTCCATCAATATCAGGCACATCTTGCATAGTTCTACCTACAAAATATTTTCCATCAAAAGAAACATTTTCTATTAAAACTTCACATTTTTCTCCTAGTTTCTTTTCTTGGTTTTGCTTTGATATTTCTTGTTGTTCTTTCATAATTTTATTATATCTAGCTTTTTTAGTATTTCCATGTATTTGTTCTGGTAATTTTGCAGCTGGTGTTCCCTCTTCTTTTGAATACGTAAAAGTTCCTAATTTATCAAACTTAGCTTCTTTTATAAATTCTTGTAATTCTTTAAAATCTCTCTCGGTTTCTCCTGGGAACCCTACTATTAAGCTAGTTCTTAAAGTTACATTTGGTATTTTTTCTCTTATTTTTTTAAGTAAATTACTTATTTGTTCTTTGCTAGTTCTTCTATTCATCTTTTTCAAAATATTATCTGAAATATGTTGAATTGGTATATCAAAATATTTTGCTATTTTATCATTCTTTTGGACAACTTCTATTAATTCATCTGTTATTCCTTCTGGGTATGAATATAAAAATCTGAGCCATTTTATACCTTCTATTTTAGATAATTCTTGTAATAATTCAGCAAGTTTTGATTTTCCATAAATGTCTTCTCCATATTTTGTTGTATCTTGTGCTATTACAATTAACTCTTTTATTCCTTTATCTGCAAGTTCTTTTGCTTCTTCTATTATATCTTCCATTTTTCTGCTTACAAAAGGGCCTCTTATATATGGTATAGCACAATATGTACACCTATTACTACATCCTTCACCAATTTTTATATATGCATAGTTATTTCCTGTTGTTATTGTCCTATCTAAAAATTGTTCTTGTGTAAGCATTGGCATAGGTGGTATTTCTGTTATTTTCTTACTAGTTTTTGTTATACTCTTTCTTACTGTATCAAATTGTACTAAATCTTCTATCTTTTGCCATAATTTATCATATTCATCTATTTTTATAAATAAATCAACCTCTGGCAATGCTTTTACTAGTTCATCATAATATCTTTGTACTAAACACCCCATTACAATTAGATATTTACAATTTTCTTTTTTATATTCTACCATTTCTAATATTGTATTTATTGCTTCTTCTTTTGCAGATTCTATAAAACCACATGTATTTATAACTAAAATATCTGCTTTTTGAGGAGTATTTACTATTGTATATTTATTTTTCTTAAACATTCCTATTGTTGCTTCTGTATCTATTAAATTTTTGCTACATCCTAGTGATATAAATCCTACTTTCATCTTTTATTACTTTCCCTTCTATAACTTGCTTTATTTTACATTATCATATAATTTTTTAGCTTTTATGACTACATATATGTTTTCTTGTTAATTCCATTAATTCTAATTTTGTGAATCCCTCTACTTGTGTTTTACTTCTGTCTTTTTTTAGTTCTTCTTTTAGCAATTCTTCTATTTTTTCTCTATCTTCTTTATTTTTCATATCTATATAGTCTATAATTATTATTCCACCAATATCTCTTAATCTCAATTGTTTTGCTATTTCTATTGTTGCTTCTTTGTTTACTCTAAATATTGTATCTCTTAAATTTTCATTTCCTGTATATTTTCCTGTATTTACATCTATTGCCGTTAGTGCTTCTGTTTTATCTATTGTTATAAAACCTCCACATTTTAGCCAAAGTTTCCTGTTTTGTAATTTTTTTATTTGCTTATTCAAATCATATATATCAAATATTGTATTTTCCCCTTTAACTTGAATTTTTATGTTAGCATAATTGTTAATTTTGTCTTTTAGTTTTATCAATTCATTATAATCTTGACTATCATTTACATATACTTTCTCTATTTGTTTTTCAGTTAAATCTATAAACATTTTTTCTACAATATCTTCACCTTTATATATGATTCTTGGAAGTTTATTATTTTCTTTACTTGCTTCTTTTTGTATTTCATTCCACTTATTTTCTATATATTTTATATCTTGAATTAATTCTTCGCTTTTTCCTTGTGCAGATGTTCTAATTATAGCTCCATTATTTTTAGATAAATTGTTTCTAACTAAATTTATTAATCTTTCTTGTTCTTCTTTATTTTCTATCTTTTGAGATATTGTGATTATATCTGTATCTGGCATTAACACAATATATTTGCTTGGAAGATTAATATGTGTTGAAATTCTAGCGCCTTTTTTGTCATTACTATCTTTTTTTACTTGTACTAGAATTTTTTGTCCTTTTTTTATAACATTTTTTATATTTTCTTTATTGTTTGTTTTAGCTATATTTTCGTTCTTTTTTTCATCATATTTAGGCAAAATATCTTCTAAATGTATAAAACTATTTTTTTCAGTTCCTATATCTACAAAAGCTGACTGCATTCCTTCTATAATATCTTTTACAACTCCTATATATATATTTCCTTCATTTCTAATATCCTCTTCTTTTTCTTCATAATATTCTATTAAATTTCCATTCTCTACCAAAGCAATATCCGCTTGTGTTTCGTTCCTTTTTATAAATAATTCTAACATTTTGTATTCCCTTTCTCTGTTCTAATTAAATTTATTCATTGCTATATCTACACCATTAGCTAATATTTCTACAATAGCTTTTTTAGCTAATTCTGTACCTTTTTGCAATTCTTCATATTCTTCTTTTGGTAATTTTCCTATTACATAGTTTATCATATCACCTTTATATTCTGGCTTTCCAATTCCAACTCTTATTCTAGTAAAATTTTCTGTATTTAAACTTTGAATTACAGATTTCATACCATTATGAGAACCTGCACTTCCTTTTTTTCTTATTTTTATTGTAGCTGGCTCTACATCTATGTCATCATATACTATTATTAACTTATCCATATCTAATTTGTAAAAATTAACCCATTCTATTATACTTTCACCACTTAAATTCATATATGTTTGTGGTTTTAATAAAATTACTTTTTCGCCTTCTATTGTTCCCATCCCATATATTGCTTTAAATTTTTGTTTATTCATTTCTATATTATAATCATTTGCTAATTTATTAATAGTATCAAACCCCATATTATGTCTTGTATTTTTATATTCTTCTTCTGGATTTCCTAAACCTACTATTAAATACATGATTTTTACCTCTTTTCATTTATATTATGTCATTCTATTTTACAATGTTTTTGGCTTTTTTTCAAGTTTTTAACCATAATTTACAAATTTACTTCTATATTTTATTTATAATTTATAATAAAATTCTTTACACTAAAAAAGCACTATCAAAGTGATAATGCTTCTAAAAGTGCTTTTTTATTTATAATTATTCTGCTGATTCCTCTGTTTCTGGAGCTTCATAAGCATCTAATATAGCTTTTTGAATTTTCTCTCTTGTTTCAGCATTGATTGGATGAGCTATATCTTTGAATTCTCCGTTTGGAGTTTTTCTACTTGGCATAGCTATAAATAATCCATTTTGGCTTTCGATAACTTTGATATCGTGAATTACGAATTCATTATCGAATGTTACAGAAGCAACAGCTTTCATTCTGTTCTCTGAATTTACTTTTCTTAAACGTACATCTGTTATTTGCATGATGTTGCACCGCCTTCCTTAAAGTTAAATATATTTTGTACATAAATGTTTATATATATGTACAATTATATTATTCTCCACAAAAGAGCTTTTTCCTTCTTTTTTTTACATTTTTTTAAAAAAATTAATATAATTAATTGTGTAACATTTTTTTATTGTTTTAATAATATAATAAAAATTAGTTTTTTAAAATTTTAGATAATTAATAAACTTTTTTGCTATTTATTACCAAATTCAAATTTATTTTTTATTGCAGATATTTAAAATAGTGATAATATAAACATTATTTAATAGAAATTACGTTAAAAGTATTGAATTTCTTGCAATATAATTATATAATCTATCTGTTATAAAGGAGTGTGTAAATAATGCCAAATATAGATATATTAAAAAAATATAAAAATATACATATGATTGGAATTGGTGGTATCAGTATGAGTGGTATTGCAGAAATTCTACATAACTGGGGATTTAATATTACCGGTTCTGACGCTGCAAGCTCAGAAAATACTCAAATTTTATTTCAAAAAGGTATTAAAGTAACTATTGGTCATAATTTAGATGATGTTAAAAAAGCTGATATAGTTGTTTATTCTGCTGCTATTAAGCAAGATGACTCAGAAATTTTAGAAGCTCATAGATTAAAAATTCCTACAATTGAAAGAGCTGACTTTTTAGGTCTTATCACAAAATGCTATAAAGATACTATTTGTGTATCTGGAACTCATGGCAAAACTACTACAACATCAATGATTTCTCTATGTTTTATAGAAGCTTTACTAGACCCAAGTATACAAGTTGGTGCTTACTTAAAACAAATTGATGGAAATTATAAAGTTGGAAATAGTGAACATTTTATAATAGAAGCATGTGAATATGTAGAAAGCTTTTTAAAATTTTTCCCAAAAGCTGAAATTATATTAAATATAGATAATGACCATTTAGATTATTTTAAAACTTTTGAAAATATAAAAAATGCTTTTATCAAATATGTAAAATTATTGCCAGAAGATGGTGTTTTAGTATTAAATGGAGATGACAGTAACTGTCTTGACTTAGAAAAATACTCAAAGGCAAAAACTTTAACATATGGTATTACAAATAAAAATACAAACTTTTTTGCAGTAAATATAGTATTTGATAATGACGGTTTTGCAGAATTTGACGTATATCATAATGACGAATATTTTGACAAAATAAAGCTATCTGTACCAGGAATGCATAATGTTTTAAATTCACTTGCATGTATCGCAATATGTACAGAATATGGAATAAGCAAAGAAAATATTAAAAATGCTCTAAAAAAATTTACAGGAGCACATAGAAGATTTGAATATAAAGGAAAAATAAAAAATATTGCAAGTGTTTATGATGACTATGGTCATCACCCAACAGAGATAATAGCAACTGCAAAATCTTTAATGAACAAAAAATATAATAAATCTTGGGTAATATTCCAACCACATACATATAGTAGAACAAAAACATTACTAAATGATTTCGCAAAAGCACTACTAAACTTTGATAATATAATAATTCTAGATATATATGCAGCAAGAGAAAGAAATACATATAATATCACATCAAATGATTTAGTAAATAAAATAAATTCACTAGGAAAAAAAGCTTTATATATACCTGATTTTGAAGAATGTGCAAAATATGTAAAAGAACATGTTGAACAAAATGATATAGTTCTAACATTAGGAGCTGGTACAGTAACAAATATAGGTGATATGCTAATTTCATAATTTTTTATAGAATATTACAAAATCACTTTATATAGTAGTCCATCTTAAAATTAATATATGAATATTTTTATTTAGTTCTTCTTACAAGAGCTTGACTTAAATATTTATATATCAAACTTCAAGATGGACTATTTTTATAAAAGCTCTTTTTAGTTTATTTCTCTTGACTGTTTAATCATTAAATCTCCAAAAACCGCATATCCTTCTAATGGATTATTAACAAGTACATGAGTTACAGCTCCTACAAATTTTCCATTTTGAATAATTGGAGAACCACTCATTCCTTGTATAATTCCACCTGTTTTTTCAATTAATCTTTCATCTGTAACTTTAATCTCCATACTTTTATTATTATAATTATTTTCAGGATAGAGCTTTTCTATTTCAATTTCATATTCTTCAACATTTTTATTATCTAAACTGCATAATATAGTAGCTTTCCCCACCTTAATTTCATCTCTTAATGCTACATCCATTTCTTTTGACTTATCTATATTAAGACTTGTTACATTTTGTACACTTCCATATATTCCAAAACTAGTATTTTTAGAAATATCCCCTATTGTTTTTTGGTTATCTATTGTTCCTTGAATTTTCCCTGGGCTTCCCTTTTCGCCTTTTGAAATATTTAAAATTTCAGTAGTTACGAATTCTCCTGATGCAATATTTAATAATTCACCAGTATCTATATCTGTTATACCATGACCTAATGCTCCAAATGTCCTAGTAGATGGTTCATAAAAAGTAACAGTCCCCACTCCTGCTGCACTATCTCTTACCCAAAGTCCTAGTTTATAATCATTTTCTTCTGTTTTTACTGGTGTAATACTACATTCTTTTGTTTCATTTTCATGTATATATTTAATGTTTAATTCATTTCCTTTTGATTCATTAACCATTTCTATAAGAGCATCTGTTGATAATATTTCATTTTCGTTTATTTTAATTATTGTATCTCCTTCTTCAATTCCTGTATTCTCATATGGTTTATATGTTTTATTATCTGCTCCTTCTATTTCTGACATACCAACTACTAAAACACCATTTGTATATAATTTCACTCCTGCAATATTTCCAACAGGTATTACTTTTGTTTTGGGAATGACTGATACATCAATATCTTTTACTGTAAAATTATTAAATAAATTGAGTTTTAATTTTTCTGTTCCTATTTTATTTATTGTTTGTTCACTTGGATTTGATGAAACTGTAAGTGTTTCACCTTGTGATGATACATTTAATCCTAAAAATGGTTTTGTCAAAATACTTTCACCTTCAAAAATTATTATTTTTTCTGGAAAATAGTTTATGACTAATGTATACATATATATGATTATTAATATTGTTAATAATATAATTGATATTAGCTTTTTTTTCATTTCTTCTCCTCATCATCAAAATTTTCAGATAAAAAACTTTAACTTTTTAATATTATTAACTTTTCAAAAAAATTTATACAATAAAAATTTTTAAATAAATTTTTATTGTATAAAAATGAAAAAACAAATCTAATTAACTAAATTTTAGATTTGTTTTTTACTTATTATTTTTTATTATTATTTATTAGTCTAAAAATTGGCTTAAATATTCATCATATTCTCTATTAGACTTAAATGAACTATATCTTTCTCGTGCAAGTGCTGTATAATATGCTTGTGCTACTCCTGGATTCACAGCCAAATATTGTTTTATATCTGTTACAGATGTTTCTATATTTGTATGTGCTACTATACTTCCATAACATGCCATTTCTGGTCTAGAATAAAAATATTTTGAACCATTTTGGTCATCTATTGTACTTCTTTCAAAATCTGTGTTTAAATATCCTCTTATAGGTGTAACTGTTCCATTATTACCTATATCTTTATCAGTAATCATATGGTAATTATTATCATCTCCAACTATATATATTGAATCTTCTGTTACAACTTCCTTATTTTTATTATTTGTTACTACTGAATAACCATTATATACTTTACCACCTATACTTAGACCTTGTAAGAAACTTATCATTGACATATTATTTAATAATTGTGCCCACTCTTCTTCTGTTAAGCTTGGCATCTGAAATCCTGTTGATGCTCCACCTGTAAATGTATTATAGTTTGAAATTGCAATAGATAAATTCTTTTCAATTGTATATCTTATAACAGCTAATCTATGGTCATTAAATGATGAGTCTACATCATCAACATTAAACCTATTAAAAATTTTTGTATCTGATGAAAAATTATTTTTAACAGATGTTGTAACACCATATTCATTATTATCTGCTAAATCTTGTGATATTGAATTCCCATTTTCATCAACTGCATCTCTTGGTGTTAAGTCTCCTAAACCACTATCAAAAAACCATGTTGAAAATTCTTTTGCCTCTTTAAAATATCTACACGCAAAATCATTTGAATTTAAATATTCTGTCTTAAATTGTTGTTGTGGTATTTTTTGTCCATTTATTAATGAAAACCATGTTCCAGTATTTGAATCATAATAATATTTTACTCCATTTAATTTTATATATTTATAAGCTCTATATGTTCCATCTGCTTCAAGCAAATTTTCTTCTAAACCTCCGGCTTTCAGCGTTTATAGGTAGTGAATGTACTGATGAAAGGTTATATGCTACCCTTGTATCAGAAATCACATTAATGTCAGATGGATTATATAAATATCCAGCTCTATGAACATAAGTATTATTTACAACTCCATCTACTTGAATATAATTATCCATAGAATATGTTATAACTACATCTATACTTCCACCTTTTTTATATCTACAACTATAATAAATATATGGCTTTAATCCTTCTATTTGTTCTCCATCTTTATATGTTGAATCAGTTTTCAAATTAATACTATCATCTAGTGTATTATTATATGAAGTATATATATACATACCATCATACATTGTAAATACTAATGCAGGTACATATCTATTTAATATTTCCTCATTATATCCTACCATATTAAAACCAGTTGAAATAGAATTAAAAAATGTATTTATAGATGCTTCAATATCTCTTATCTTAGAATCTGCTATATCTGATGTATCACTATTTGCAGAATTTAATTGATATGCTTTTACTGCATCATGTGTTGCAGTGTCTAGTTTTGAATCATAACTTATCTGCAATTGTAAGGTTTGTATTTGACCTTTTGTATATTCAGATAATATCAATGATATTGGCAACATTATTATTATAAATACTACTGCTAAATATTGTATTTTCATATTTTTTATCCATTCCTTTGTAATAATATAGCCTGTAATATTTTAAATTACAGGCTAATTTCTAAATTATTTTTGTACTAGTTTGTCGCTGTTCCATTTGTTGTAACTATTCCTGCATGTGAAGCAGCGATTGTATATGTTTCATTACCTGTTACTGTGT
Source organism: uncultured Clostridia bacterium (assembly GCA_944387495.1). Lineage (GTDB taxonomy): Bacteria > Bacillota > Clostridia > TANB77 > CAG-508 > CAG-269. The sequence goes on from CALXFD010000018.1 coordinate 32,093, forward strand.
AGAAAAAGTTTTTCAATTGTTGAGATAATGTTGTATTTGTATTTTTTACACTAGCAGAAAACATATCGCCTTCTTTAAGTGCTATTGCCGCATTATTACCACCTTGTTCAAGTTGGTCTAATATTTGTGATGTATACATTGAATAATATACATTTTCTCCTATTTTATCTTGTGTTGCTTGTGATGTTTTCTTTCCTGGATTTTCATCTAATACTTTTATTTCCATTTCAACATCATATGCATTTCCTGTCGAATTAATGCTTTCTACAAATTTTGAATAATTATTTGCTGTTAATTTTCCTGTTGTTCTAACTGTATCTACAAAGTCCGTTGTTGCTGTTTCCACAGCTAGTTGTGAAACATCATCTGTTCTATCTGACATTGCCATTAATGGAAATACAAACATTAGAATTGCTGCTAATACTATTGCAACTATTGTTATTAATGAATCTCCCATAATTGCCTCCTTAAAATCTACAATTAATTATACTAGTTTGGATTTATAATATATGATATTGTTCTTATTTCAGTTTTATTAGCATCGGGAACTGCTGAATCACTATCATCTATTCCATCAGATACATCTTGTAGTTCATATATTCCAAACATTTCTTTTACTTCACCATTAATTTTATCATATAATCCCTCATTTTGCAATAGTATTTGCGGTGTTCTTTGTTGCAATTTTGTCTTCATATCAGAAAAATTACTGTAATCTTGCCCATATAATATACAACCTATAAAATCATTTCTTTCTTGCACATTTGCTAAACTTATTTTTGATAAATCTAATTTATTTACATCTTCTGTTGGTGAAGAAGCTGTATCTTTTTGTTTATAAATAGTATATGGTCTATTTGTATCCCCCTCATAAAAATAGATTGCAAATTTTTCGTTATATGAACGGTATATTGAGGGTACAATAGTTTCTAAACCTACCATTCTTGTTGTTGTTCTTTCATCAGGAATATATGTATAACTATATTCATTATCATTATAATTTAATATTATTTGTGATACTTGTCTAACTTCGGAAAAAGATGATATACTAATTCCTAATGCTAAGACAAAAACTAATACGGCTGCTGCCATTTTTAGTGCATCTGCTGCATTTTCCATAATATATCATCCTTTCTATAATTTTATTATTAAGTAACATTAGCTATTGTTATTTTAGTTACCAATCCTTTATTGCTTCCAGATGTTCCATACTCAATAGAAACTTTGTAAGAAGCTCCTGTTTTAATTTTATCTGTTAGAGTAGCTGGAATAGATGTTGCATTTTTAGTCATAGGCAAAAGCCCTGCAATTTCAACTTGCCTTGCTGTATCATCTTGTGATACATTATTTGATAAAACATCTTGATATAAAGACCTTATTGTCGCTCCTCTTTGTGTTCCTTGATAACGTGTAAATTGTTCATTAAATTTAGCTATCTCAAATTGATCCATTGGGTTTCCATCCACCGCACTTGAGGCTTGACGATAAACTATAATACCTAATGAAATAAGTAATATTGCAAGTAATATTGCACCTGCTATAATTAATGCTTTTGATGCATTTTCCATAAAAAATTCCTCCTTTAATTTTACTTTTGTTTATTTATATTTTTATACTAAATGTCTTTAGTAATTTTAATAACTTTTTTACTTAGTTATTTGTTCAAACAACATATAACTAATTAGATTTGTCTTTTGATGATATTCTATTTTTGTACACTTAAATTTAATTTGATTATAATACTGTATAAAAGTACTTGTACCACTATTAAATATCTCTTCCATTTCGTGTATTTTATCATCATCTATAAATTTTATATCTATTTTTATTGAATTCTTATCATTTTCTATAAAACCACCTTGTGCATTTTTTTTGACTTCATTTTTTACATTATTATCTACTGCTTTATTTATTAACGTTGCTAAATCCGAGCCAAAAATTTCTTGGTTATAATAGCTCTCAAATTGGTAATTTTGTTTTCTTGCTTCATTATAGTTTGCTTTATAGTTGAAATATACATATGATATAGTTGCTACAATTATCAATATTATTACTAAAAATATTATAATTTTTTTCATCTTTCATCCTTATTATACAATTTTTTTTTTTTTTTGACAACCTATTTTTATATTTTATTTATAGTAATTAATACCATTTATTATTTCTTGGTAAATATTACTTGATATACCCTTCCTGTCTCAGTGCTTAAAGAAACTTTTACATTATAAAGTGGCATATTAACATTATTTTTTAAATAATTATCTACTTGCTGTTTTATTCTATTATTATTTGCATTTGCCAAGTCCTGTGTGTTTGAGTTTGCTCCACCTTCTATGCAAGTTCCATCTAATACCACTGAAATATAATTATCTTTACCGTCTGTCACGCTATTTCTCTTCGTCAATTCATATTCTTGGTTATTTTGTGTTGCAAGGTTTGCAAGTGAAACAGCATCATATATTGTAACATCTGTTTTTCCTTCATATTGTGTAAATTGGCTATTAAAATTGTTTATTTGATCTTGTTCAACACTATCATGGATTTGTGCAGATGTTCCTCCAAAATTCATAAATAGAAATACTGCTAATGACAAAATCATTAATCCTAATAAGACACCTGCTGCTATTAATAGTGCTTTTGAAGCATTTTCCATATATTAATCTCCTATCCTCGTCGCTTTAAATGACATTGATATTATTCTTCCTGTATTTAAATCTCTTTGAGTATTTCCTTTTGAGTCAAAATATGTTCTTTTAAATTGCGTATATTCATAATATACTAATATATCTTCATACATTTGTTCTAAATCATAATTTGTTGCAGAAACTGGTAACCAATAATTTCTATCTATTTCAGCAACTTTTTCAGAATAGCTTAATGAACTATTATTGTAAATGTCCATAAATTTAGATATATCACTAACCAATTTTTCAATATATTTTTTCTGATACCTTGCTTCTATTTGCTGTGGCTTAGTTACAATTTCTGTTAAATCATCTTGTGTATAATTATGCTTTTTTATTAATAGATTATTTCCATCAGTTTCATACCTCAATTTTGAAAGTATGTCTTCTCCATTATTATCATTTCTTATTTCTACATCTATTTTCATTTCTGTAAATTCTAAGCCTTCACCTGGTGCTGTTTTTCTATTGTTGTAATCTATTATTCTATTCATTAATGACAACATGTCTGTGCCTCTTAAATCCGCCCTATCATATGTGTAAAATTGATTATTAAAAGCTGTTAATTGCTGTTGCTCTTTTGATACTTCTGATTTATTTTGATAATCTGAAAGCCCATTCAGCATTAGTAAGAATGCACCAATTACTATTAGTGCCATTAAAACGCCTGCTGCCATTAATAATGCTTTTGATGCATTCTCCATTACATTTCACTCCTTTACACTGTTTGTGCTGTCATTGATGCAAATGAACTTGACATAGCTGTTAATCCTATAAATACTAATGGTATTATTAAATATCCCACAAACATACATACCATTGGTGCAAAACCTATTGCTTTTCCTATCATACCTTTTCTCTTGATTAGTCTATCATTTGATTCTTTTCTCTTTTCCTGGTAGTAATCTCTTTCTGAATCTAATTCATCAAATGCATCTCTAATTGGTATTTTTTCTACTGCTGCTTGTAAGCTTTCTATAATTCTTACAAGTGGCATATAGCTTACTTCTTCTTTCATTTCTTCTAATGCTTCCCATGCACCTGCTTCATAGTTATTAACACATTTTGATATTGGTCCTTTAAAGATATTTGCATATCTTTCTAGCCATTCTAGGATTATTTCAACATTAACCCTTTCTATTCTCATAAGCATTAATATAATTGTTTGGAATTGCATTACTTCGTCTTCCATTTCTATTTGCCTCATTTTTGCTTGGAACATTAGTAGCCATAATGGTGCCATATATCCAATTATTGCAAATACAAATGCTAATAAGAATTCAAACCATTTTAAATATTCACTATTTACTATTTGTAGTTTATCATAAATTCTTTTAACCGCAACTTCAATTTCATCATCTTCTGCTTCTTCATAATAATCTAGTCTTTCTACTGCTATTTGTATTTCTGCTTCTGTTGTATCTAGTTTTCCTCTAAATTGATTTAAAATTATATTATCTTGCTCTGTTATTTCCATTGCTTTTTCTTTATCTTTTTCATCTAAATCACCAATTATATCATAATTCGTTGTTGGTTCTGTATAAACATAGTCTATTGCTAATTGGTGTAGATATATAAATACTATCAATGATACTACACACGTCACAACTGCTAAACATATTCTGTTTATGTATAGCCACTCTATTTTTAAGTGTGAAGCTGCATCTTTTAACAATTGTTTTATTTTTCTATATTCTTTTGTTCCATCTTTTGGCATAAATAAATCTACAAATTTTTTAATTATTTTTTTCTTATATAATTTTGCCTGCCATGGATTTTCTGTGTTTTTTGTATTTATTCCTGTTGAACCATTATCTTTTAATCTTCTTACTAACACATATGAAATAAATGTTAGTATTAATATTAAAATTTGTACTATCATTCCTGGTTTTCCATTATACCAACTTTCTGTAAATGAGAAGTTTGATATTGACCAGTTTTTTAATGGTTCTAGTAATAATACTGGTGCAATTGAAATTACTGATAAACTTTGGAATACATAATTTAATTTATCTCTTTTTAATATTTCCAATTGCATTTCTTTTGTAATATTATTTATATTTTTTAAGTATAATGATGCACCATCTACTTTTCTATCTCCAAATTCTTTTGTCAAATAAGATATTCCCGCAAATTCTTTTAGATATATATTTGGTGCTATATCATAGTATTTTTCAAGTTCTGTTTCTGGGTCATCTGAAATTAATATTTCATATATTTTTTCTCCTTGTCTTGAAATACTCATTTCGTCATCTTGCGATACTTGATATATGGCCTCTTCAACCATATTAAATTCATGATACGCATGACGTATTTCTGAGAAAAAGTCTAATTGTTCTTTTAATAAATTTGAATCTTTTTTATCAACTGAGCCATCTATTAATGTATCTATCATGAATAATTCAAATATTAACAATATAAACATTACTAAATAATTACTACTAGTTATAATTATTGTAATTATTATTGTAGGAATTACTATTGCAAGTGCCTTTGTCAATATCTTTGATGAATCACGTCTTGTTGCATATTCATCATCTATATTAATAATTTCTAATCTTCTTCTAAGTTTTAATATATATCTTTTTAAAAATGGTACTCTAACATACATTATGTATAGCTTTTGATATAATATCTCTGCTGAAAATGATTTTTCTTTTGTTCCTTGTTGTAATTTTTTTATTTGCCTATATTCAGATTTTTGCATTTTCTTTGAAAGTATATAATATGCTATACCTAGGATTAAAAGTAATCCTACTGAACCACCCATTATGTAAAATATTATTTGGTTAGACACTTAAAATAGCACCTCCTTTTGTTTTAGAGTTTAGTTTACACATTTGTTTTTGGTTTTCTCCCTCTTTTTGGTTTTTCTTCTACTTCTGCATTTACTTGTACTGTTTGTTTATTTCCCCAATGTCTTTCTATAAATCTATCAAATGCTTCTGCATCAGTTTCATCCATATTATTTCTCATATCTTTGATATTTTCATCTGTAATTGGGTTTGTTATTACATATTCTCCATCTATATATTCTAGTATGTTTCTATATGTATATAATTGTTTGTCTGTTGATTTTGTAAAATAATGTGTTGCATTATCGAAAAATTTATCAAATTTTCCTTCTAATGTTTTTTCTTTTCTATGGTCAAATGTATACTCGTTTTTACTTTCTACTGGTATACATTCTGTTATTCTTTCTATATATCTTTTTCCTCTAAAATCTTTTACTTGGTGTATGTCAAAGTTAAGTACTTGTACAACTTGCTCTTCTGCTGTTTTTTCATCTGTGAATACTCCTGTTCTTAACATTGAGTTTCTTAGAGCTGTTACTAAGTTTGGAAATGTTTTAGCATGGTGTGTAAACAATGTGAACTTTGATGCAACCTGTGCTGCTTGTATCATCCAAGATGCTACGGGGTCTGTTGCAACCTCACCTATGATGTTTACAGAACCGTCAGTTTTCTTTTGAACGTCCAAACCTTCTTGTCCTGATATTGTATCTGTTTCACGGAATGTAAGTATATTTCTTGTTGGATATATTTTTCTTAAATGTAACTCGAATGCTGTTTCTTGAACCCTTATGTTCATTGTTTCATATATGTTTTCTATCATACCCATTAAAAGTGTTGTTTTACCAGAACCTTGCTCACCAGTGATTGCTGTGATTCTTGCTCCTTTTACTAAGAATTTAAGTAATTCTATTGCATCTTCTTTTCCTGGGTCTCTTACTAATTGTTCTAGTGTTGCTCTTTTTACGTCGAATTTTCTTACGAAGAATGCCCATGTTTCTGAGAAACTTGGTCTTACAACAACAACACGAGAACCATCTTTCATTTCATTTATTTTATAACCATTTGTATCTGATAATTGTCCTGGGTTATTGTATTTATATATATTTTGACATACTCTTTTTAATTCTGCTTCTGTTCCAAATGATAAGAATGCTAATCTTATTGATTTACCTTGGAAAAATATCCAAATACTATCACATGCTCTTGGAACTTTATGTTCTGCTATTTGGTCTAAATAATCTCCATCTGTTTGTGCAACTTGGCTTAAAAAGCTTTCTGGTAAACCTGATACACCACCAGAAACTCCATCTATGTTCATATCTCTTACTTCATCTATTGAGCTATATCCTTTATAATGTTGATATATTCTTTGTACAACTATTGATAATTTATCTGCAAATGATAAAGTAATATTTTCTTTTTCATATATATCTTCTATTTCTTGCTCTGTTATAACATATGAAGGTTTTGTTTCGCCTTCTACATATTTTAATTCGGCTAAATTGTATTTTTTGATTAATTCTGTTAATGCTTCATATCCAAATTCTTTTTTGTATACATATATTAATATATCAAATTTGTCCTGTGCTGTTAAAAGTGATGGTATATCAAATGGGATTGCTTTTGATATATTTGTTTCATCTACACCATATTCTTGTGCTAATAAATCATATATCAATTCTTTAACATATTTTTTATCATTAACATCACCATATGTACATCCTTTTAATGCCTTTTTTAATTCATATTTCTTATTTTTTCTTCTCTTTAACTCTTCTTCTGAAAGACCTATATCATATAAATTAACTTTTGTAATTTCATCTAGTCTTCTTTTAACAAAGTCTCTCATTACATCTAATGTATATGTTTTATCATCTACATTAATAGTTTCTTCTACTTGTTCATTTTTCTTTTTCCTAGAGATATAATAAATTATAAACATTGCTGCACATATTACAAGTATAGATAAAATTATATTTGTTATTGTCATTTCTAAGAGCTCCTTTCTTTTACAGTTTCATTTGTAAATCCTGCAATCTATATATTATATTGTCTGCTGCTCTTTTTACTTCTGATATAAAAAATGCATTTCTATCTTCTGAATCTACTGCTTTTCTAAATCTTAAAAATAAATCTGGCACACCTGCTTCTTCTGTTGCTTCAAAATATAGTGTATTGTATGGTATAGTTAATATTTCATTTCTTTCTCCTAAATACCTTGAAATATTTTTTACATTATATTTAGAAAATTTATCAAATCTACCAATTAATAATAATGCTTTTTTTGTTCTAAACATTTGATTTTCATTTTTTAAATCTATAAATTTATTTAAGCTTTTTAGTCTTTGACTCATGTTTACAACTACTATATCTGAATCATGTATTATTGTTTTTCTAGTTTCTAAATCTATATTAAAGTCTAAGTCTACAAATACTAAATCATAATATTGGTTTGCAGTTTTTATTATCTCTGGATATATTTTTTCTATTTCGTGCATTTCTGACATTTCTGTTTCTTTTGGTTCATATCCAATCAAAAATTCCAGTCTATCCTTAAATACTACTCTTGTATAATTTGTTATTATGTCAGGTGATATTTTATTACTTCTAATTATTCTTGATAAGCCACCTACACCATTTTGAACTTCAAGCCCTGCATTTGGTCCAAAAATTCCTAAATTTCTTTTTTTCTTTTTTTGTTCCCAAAAACATGACTTAAAACTGTCTTCTCTGTCTGTTGTCGATATTACTAGAATTCTATAATTATGTTCAATTGCCATATGTGTAGCTATTGCCGCTATTGACATTGTTTTACCTGTTTGTTCTTTTACAGTATTATAAAAAGTCACAATAGACATGTTTTATACTCCTCTTTCTATGTTTTTTACAGCTTTACGTATTTGATTTTCGCTAACATCTTTTAAGATTTCTTCTACAATAAATATCATACTGTCTTTATATTGTGTGCTTAATCTTTTAAATTTTATTTTTGCAACTCTTTGGTTTTCTGCAAGTACTGTTAAATCCCCATTTTCAACCGGGAAATATATTCTATAATCATTCCATACTACTTTATATCCTAATGATAAGAAGTTTAAATAGTCATCTTCTTCTTTTATCATATCCTTAGAATATAATATTTTTGTTAATGACATTGGTTGTTTTAATCCACTTAGTATTTCTAATCCTTTTTTTAATGAAAACATGTCAAATGCTGTAACAAAATAATTTTTCTCTGCTTCCATCAATCCAAAGTTTTCAATACAACTTTCCGCATCTGCGTCAACAAGCATTATGTCATATGGTAATTCGTCTTTTGGTGCTATTCCCAAATATTCTTTAATTTCATCTGGGTGTGAAAATCCAACTGCCACATCTATATCTTCAAAGTCTGTAACATATTTAATAGTAGGATTTATAACAGGTACGACATATTTTGCTTTTTGGTTAATTGTTGAATCTACAAGGATTACTTTTTTACCCATTACTGTCAAAATTTTTGAAATATTTAATAATAAATCTGTTTTGTCATATGCTCCTATAAATCCTACTTTTTTCATATTTTACTTTCCTTTCTCTTAATTTGTAGTATTTGTTGTGTTTGTTGTACCTGTTGCTGATGTGTCTGTTGTAGTTGTTGCAGTTAATCCTTCTAAATAATCTTGTCTGCTTGTTTGTGAATTTGTAATACTTTCTTCCATTTTTTGTTGTAAATTAGTATCTGCTTGATCTCCTGCTTGTGATAAAGCTGAGTTTACAACATTATTTCTTTGGTCTACATTATATCTTGCATATAATGCTGTTCTTGCTTCTTCTACTATATTTGGGTTTGAATTTATTAATGCCATAACATCTTGATTTACTGGATATGTTGTTCCTGCTGCTTGTTGCATTCCTGGTTCTGTATATCTATTTACATATAATTTTGCACCAGTTACTTTATATGCTTCTACTATTGCATTACTTAATAATAATGTTTCACCTTCTGTTAAGTTTACAGATATTGTATCTGTTGAAGGAACTCCTGCTATATCTGGTATTGTAACTTCTTTTTTAGATACTACTATGTAGTCAACACCACTAGGTAATAATAATCTTATATCTATATAATCACCTGTTGTTAAGTCTGTTGGTAATACAAGCATATTATATTCTTGTTTTCTTGTGTCATCTGTTGTTACATCATCACCTTTTGCAATTAAATCTGTTGTGATTACTGTATTTGCTTTTAAATCAACTTTTGCAACTAATGGTACTGTTGTTAATTCTACATATTCTTTATCATCTTCATCTCCAACATAATATGTACCTGGCTGTGCTTCTTCTTCATGTAATTCTAATTTTTCTCCATCTCTTTGTAAATATAAAGTTGCTGTGCCGTCACTTGCATATTCAGTTGTTACATCATTTCCTTCTTTATCTTTTAATGAGTAATTTTCTATTATGCTTAAATCACTTGTTGCATTTGATGGAACTGTATTTCTATTTACTTCTTGCTCCACATACATATCATTTGTAATTACTTGTCCTGATTTTACATCTTGACTTAATGTATATACTGTGGTCATTGAAAGTTTCTCTTGGTTTTCCTCTTTTTTCATATTTGTTAATTGTAATACTAAGAATGCTATAACTAAACCTGTTATTATCAACATCACGAACATTCCTAATAAAAATGAATTTCTTGCTTTTCTTTGCATTGGATTTGTAGCCATCACAAATTCCTCCCTTTTTATATATTTTATTTTATTTTTTTACAAAATAACCATCTATTTTATTTTACATCAAACTAGTTTTAAAATCAATCAATGTTTATATATGTAATTAAAAATTAATATTTTTGTAATATATTTGTAATATATGCCATTTAATGTCTAATTCATACTTTATTTAATACTCAAATTAAGTTAAAAATAAAACTGTGGAATAAATTATACGCTGTATTTTATTCACAGTTTTTATAAAAGTATATATAATTCTTTTTATAGACAGTACTTTTCTAATGCAAATGCTACTCCATCTTCATTATTAGTTTTTGTAACAAAATCACTTATTTCTATCACAACCGGTGTACTTCCTTCTATTGCTATACCTATTCCTGCATTTTCAAGCATTTTTTTGTCATTTATATTATCCCCAATAGCTATAACTTCATTTTTTGTAATATTCATTTTTTTCATTAAAAATTCAATGGCATCCCACTTATCAACATTTTTCAATGAAATTTCAGTATAATAGTATTCTATCGGAATATCTTCTGTTCCTTGTCTTATTACTTTTCTAGACATATGTAGTACATCTAACACTTCTATATTATCAATTTGTCTTAATTTGCGTATAATTGAATTAAAAATAGTTTTACTTTCATCACATACTGTAACTTTTAAAAATTTTTCTTCATCCATGTTTGAAATATATTCATACATATTTTCAACAATATTTATATGTGTTTTTTTATTTTCTTCTTTTTTTAGATTTTCTTTATGATAATATAATACATTGTATTTTAGTGCTTTTGCTAATATTGTTTTATCTGTATATACATTATATGATATACTGTTTTGTTCACATATGTTTATAATTTCTAAAATCTTTTGCTTATTCATGTATTTTTCATATATTACTTCATCTTTTTGGATATCATATATTAATGCACCATTTCCTGCAATAAAATATTTATTACTTCCTATTTCTTTTGCAATTGTTTTTATTGAATCTATTGGTCTTCCAGACGCTATTATTATTTCTGTTCCTTTATCTATACATTCTTTTATTACTTGTTTTGTTTTATCAGTTACTATTCCATAACTATTTAACATCGTCCCATCTAAATCTATTGCGACTAATTTATACATTTTTTTCACCTCGATATATTATTATATATTTTTCTTTTAGTTCTTGTCAATATAATTTTTCGTCTATTTTTTGTTTTATTTGCCTTTTACTTTTTTGTATTAAATATATAAATTTTAGCATACTAATATTAAAATGCTATTTTAATACATTTTTTTAAATTTTATATTTAAAAATATTATAAATTAACAAAAATTACCTGTTTATTTTTCAGAATATTGCAGATGATAGTATTAGAAAAAGCAATAGTTTTTTCTTAAAATGTATATACACGGAGGTGAAAAAACGATGGCAAACAATAGTAACAAAAAATTAGTTCCAGAAGCTATGAACGCTTTAGATAAATTCAAATATGAAGTAGCTAGTGAAGTTGGTGTTAATTTAAAAGATGGTTACAACGGAGATATCTCAGCTAAAGATGCTGGTAAAATAGGTGGTAACATGGTTAGAAAATTAATACAACAAGCTGAACAACAAATGAGATAGTTTTTATTAAACTATTTTTAGGCAGAAAGTTAAATTTTGCTTTTATTACATAAAGGCAGGATTTGATTTCCTGCCTTTCTCTATTATATGTTCTACCTACTAGCTATTCTATATTAACAATTTCCAATAACCTTTTCTATCTGATCCCACTCTTTCAATTATCCTTTTATCTTTTAATTGT
>CALXFD010000019.1 GCA_944387495.1 uncultured Clostridia bacterium
CTTATTTTTTACTCTCAATTTGCGTTTTGGATGCTAGCATTTTTTCATTATGACCATGCGCTAGCATTTAGTACTATAGTTATAACTAAGGCTATTAGCGTAATTCCCTTATTAGTATTCTTTTTTAATTTTTCCTTTTTTGCATTTGTTTTTTTCATTCTCTTTTTCCTCTCTCTTACTTTTCAGTTTTTTCCTTTTAACTCTTTTTTAGTTAAAAAATCTCTTTTCTTTTAGTATTTGAGCTTTTGCATTTTTTATTCTCTCCATTTAATATAACTTTTAAAGCATTTGTTGTCAATGTGTTTTTATCATTTATAATAGTTTTGTAGTTGAATTTCAATAATTTCTTCTTTTTCATTTATTTTTTCTTTACGAATTGTTCTATAAAATATCTATATATAAAAAAATAGCAAAATCAAACCTATATTTTTCTTGTATATCTACATTTTTTTATAACTAAAAATTCTATAATATACTTTATAGGTTTAATCTTGCTATTTCTATTAATATATTTGCACTTTTAATTCTATTTATATATTCTACTAATTCTATAACTTTTTCTACTACACTATTTAATACTATTTTTCCAGTTCTTTCATTAAAGTGTAGCTCTCTCTCTCTCTCTCTCTCTCTCTCTCTCTCTTACAGCCACAAGGTTTTTATCATTTTTTAGCATTTTCTACTCCTCTTTGTTTTTTTATTTATTTTATCTTACCATTTTTATTATTTCTTTTCAATATTTGTAATTAATTTGTAATATTTTTCATTACTTCTTCTAAAACTAATTTTACTATTATTATATTTATTCTTTTTTCTCCTTTGGCTAATTTTAAAAGAGATTAAAGCATGTTAACTTTAATCTCTTTAAGCTAATTAAATATTTTTAATATTCTTCTTCTTAAATATAATAAATGTTGGTATTATCATAATTAAGAAATAAATTACACAAATAATTATAGAACTAATTAATGTCATTCCTTCCATAAGTGGTAAGCCTCCAAATAAGTATTGGCTAAAATCCCAATTTAGTGTTACAAAATATTTCATAAAACCTAAATTATATGCTATTGCTAATTGGTTTATAATCATATTTGCCATATAGCCTAAAAGTGCTATTGTAATTGCTAATGCACTGTTTGTAAATATTGTACTTAATGCAAATGCAAGTGTTGCAAGTAATATAATCATTGGTAATTGTGCTAATGTTTGTAATCCTACATATGCAAATATATTCATTGTTTGTAGTGAATTTGTGTTAAAATTATAATGTACTACTGGCACTGATAAGCTATCAAATCCAAATATAATTCCTCCAACTAAAACTTGCATTAATATTGCAACTATTATTGTAAATAATACTATTAGCATCGTAGTTATAAATTTTGCTAATAATATTTTTGTTCTACTATATGGTTTTACTAATAATAATTTTACAGTTCCTTTGTTAAATTCTTCACTTACTATTGTACCTGCTATCATTACAATTACTACTATTATAAATAATCCAAATTGGTTATAAAAATCTTCTAATATTCCTTTTAGACTATTTGTTTTATTTACATCAACTTCATTGTCTAATACATATTTATATTTTTCTTTGTTTTCAATTAATTGGTTATAATTTTGTTTATCTTTGTAAGATACCTCTTTTTCTCCATTATCCATATCATAGTTTAATAATTCTTGTGAAGCAGAATTATATTGTGATAATGCATTATTTAAGTAATCATTTCCATATTTTATTTCTTTATTTATTCTATATTCCAAAACTTCTTTATTTATATTATTTATTGCAATTTCTTTATCTAATTGTTGTAATATTTGTTTATCTTCTGTTGTATTTTTTTGCACTTCTAATTCTTTTATTTTTTGTTCTGTTTGCTCTAATTCTGTGTTTACGAAATATTTCCAGTCATCTTTATCTAATTTTTCTACTATTGCTGATATTTCTTCATTAATTTGTGCTACTTTTTCTTCATTCTTTTCTGTACCATACATAAATGTATTTCTTTCTTGTATATAACTCATCATAGTTGTTCCTATTACTTGTCTTTGCCATGCATTTTCATCATATTTACTCATATAACCAATCATATCTCTTTGTGATTTTAAGTCAATATATGTGCTTGTATCACTAGGTTTTGATGGGTCTAGTTTTGCTAATTCATCATCTAAGTATTCTATATATCCTTCACTATATGCATAATCATTATAATAATTTCCATAAGAATATTTAAACATTATATTCATAAAAATTAAGAAAAGTAGTATTACTATTAAAGCAATATATATTGTTTTCTTTTTAAAAATCTTTATTAATTCATTTTTAATTAATTTACTCAATTACATTCCCCCCAGTCTTTTCAAAAAATGCTTCTTCTAGTGTTTTTTCTTCTTCTTTTATTGCAAATATTTTAATTTTATTTTGTACTAATATTTCTACTATTTCAGGTATTTTTGCTTTTTCTACATCAACTTTTAAAACTTTTCCTTCTACATTTTCTGCTAAACAACTTATATGGCTATTTTCTAATAACTCTTTTGCCTTATTTATATTATCTAATTCAAATATTTTAAACTTTCTACTTGTTTCTTGTTTTATTTTAGAAATTTCACTTGTTTCTATTACCTCTCCATTTTTTATAATACAAACTTTATTACAGAAATTATCAAGTTCTGCTAAATTATGGCTTGATATTAATATTGCCATTTTTTTCTTTTTAGCCAAATTCACTAGAAGTTCTCTCATTTCTTTAATTCCTTCTGGGTCTAAACCATTTGTTGGCTCATCTAAAATTAATAAATTAGGTTCATGTAAAATTGCTTGTGCTATACCTAATCTTTGTCTCATTCCCAAAGAATATTTTGATACTTTATCATTTATCCTATTCTCTAATTTTACCAATTTTACAACTTCATCAATTCTTCCGTGTTGGTATTCCCTTATACAAATTTGCAACCAATTTCAAATTTTCATAACCAGATAAATACATATACATATCTGGATTTTCCACAATCGCTCCAACTTTTTCAATTGCTTTTGTAAAGTCTGTTTGTATATTATACCCATTAATTATAACTTTACCTTCTGTTATACTTTGTAACCCTAAAATTAATTTAATTGTGGTAGTTTTTCCTGCACCATTTGGTCCTATAAATCCTAGAATATCTCCTTCTTCAATTTTAAAGGATACATTTTTTAAAATCTGCTTTTTACCAAATGTTTTTGATAGATTTTCACATTCTAATATTGTATTCATTTCCATCCTCCTCTTCGTTTTTTCTTATTCTACCACAATTGTATTTCTAATACTATTTATTTTTTCTTAATATTATCTAAATAATTTATTAAGTGTCCAAAAAGAAACGTCCCTAATTAGACACTCTATATACTCTTTTTCCTATTTCTGTTAACACTTCATAAGGTATTGTTTCTAAATATTCCGCAGTTTCTTCTATATGTTTATTATCTTTCAAGATTAACACATCATCATACAAATTAACTTTTTCATCAATTTCTACAAATAACATATCCATACAAATATTGCCAACAATCCTATACTTTCTGTCATTAATATATACATATCTACCACTATTTTTTCTAATAATACCATCTGCATATCCTATTGGAACTACTCCTATTTTTGTGTCTTTTTCTGCTTTGAAAGCTCCATTATATCCAACAGTTTGTCCTTTTGGTAAATCATGTATTTGTACTATATTACTATGCAATTTTACAACAGATTTCAACCCTAAATCATCTTCGTTTGTAAATCCATACATTATAATACCTAATCTACATCCATTTACAAAATCAGGTTTTTGGTAATTTATTAAAGCTTCACTTGCTGAAATATGAATAACTTTTATTTGAGCTAAATCAATATTTTTTATAATTTCTTTAAATTTTTCTATTTGCATATCATAATCATGTTTAGAATTTGCATTATAAATATGAGTATAAATTCCATCTATTATGATATCTTGATTTTTAGCTATTTCGATAACTTTATTTAATTCCTCTTCTGTTTCAATTCCTAATCTATGCATTCCAGTTTCTATTTTTAAATGTATTTTTAGATTTCTTATAGCATTTTCTTCAATTTCTTTCATGTATTGTAAAGAATGCACTGTTACAATAATATTTGCTTTCTTAGTTTCTTCTAAAAATTCCACGGGAATATGCCCTAGACATAATATAGGTATTTGTTCAAATTTTTTCCTTATAGTAATTGCTTCTTCAAAAGTTGCAACAGCTAGATAATTACATCCTGCTTCTATAATAGTTTGTGTTGCATTTAGATTTTCATCATCTAAACCATAACAATTTGCTTTGACAACTCCTATATGATAATCATAATTATTATATTTTTTTATTATTTTTTGAACATTTTGTTTTAAATTATTTTTATTTATTTCTAAATATGTGTTTCTAGATAAATTCATCTTTTTTCTCCTTTTACTTATATGTTTTTAAGTAAAAAAGGATAGACAACTGGCTTTAAATAAGTGTTTTGTTCAGTTTATCCATCCCTTTTATTATAAAGTGAGACGATTTGACACGTCCCCAACGTTCCTAATCTATTTCAATAGCACCTGTATATAATCCATAGTATGTTCCTTTTTGTGCTATCAATTCTTCATGATTTCCTCTTTCTATTATTCTTCCATGGTCTAATACCATTATTAAATCAGAATTTTTAATTGTAGAAAGTCTATGTGCTATAACAAATACTGTTCTTCCTTTCATTAATTTATCCATTCCATCTTGAACTATTTTTTCTGTTCTTGTATCTATACTTGATGTAGCTTCATCTAGTATTAATACTGGTGGATTGTTTAATGCTGCTCTTGCTATTGATAGTAATTGTCTTTGTCCTTGTGATAATCCTTCTCCATTTCCTGTGATTACAGTGTCATATCCATGTGGTAAATGTTTTATAAATGTATCTGCATTTGCTAGTTTTGCTGCTGCTATAACTTCTTCATCTGTTGCTTCTAATTTTCCATATCTTATATTGTCTTTTATTGTTCCTGTAAATAAGCTTGTGTCTTGCAAAACCATTCCTAGTGATTTTCTTAAATCATCTTTTTTGATTTTTCTTATATTTATTCTGTCATATCTAATTTTTCCTTCTTGTATATCATAAAATCTATTTATTAGGTTTGTTATTGTTGTTTTTCCTGCTCCTGTTGCTCCTACAAATGATACTTTTTGTCCTTCTTTTGCTTTTAATGTAATATCATGTAATATTCTTTTATGTTCTACATATCCAAATTGTACATTTTCAAATTCTACTTGTCCACGAAGTCTTGTGTATGTAATTCTACCATCTTTATGTGGATGTTTCCATGCCCACATTCCTGTTCTTTCTTTTGCTTCTACTAATTTTCCATTTTCCATTTTTGCATTTACAAGTGTTACATATCCTTCATCTTGTTCTTCTTCTTCATCTATTAATTCAAATATTCTTTCAGCACCTGCTAATGCCATGATTATTGAGTTCATTTGTTGAGAAACTTGACCTAGTGGGTTTGTAAATGCTTTTACGAATTGTAAAAATGCAGCTATACTACCAATTGTAAGTATTCCATTTACAGATAATATTCCTCCTATTACTGCAACTAATACATATCCTAAATTTCCTATATTCATTATACAAGGCATTAAAATATTTGCATACATATTTGCATTTGATACACTATCACATAATTGCTCATTTAGTTCATCAAATTTTTTCTTTGATTCTTCTTCATAGTTAAATACTTTAACTACTTTTTGACCTTCCATCATTTCTTCTATGTATCCATCTACTTTACCAATGTCTTCTTGTTGTTTTACGAAATATCTTGAACTATTTCCACCTAGGTATTTTGATACAAATATCATCAATATTACCATTGCTAAAACTACTAATGTTAAATATACATTTGTTGAAAACATTGATATTAATATTGTTATCATTGTTACCATTGCTGAAAATACTTGTGGTATACTTTGACTTAGCATTTGTCTTAATGTATCAACATCATTTGTATATGTACTCATTATCTCTCCATGTGGTCTACTATCAAAATATCTTATTGGTAGTTTTTGCATATGTTCAAACATTTCTTTACGGATTTTATTTAATACACCTTGTGAAATATTAATCATTAATCTGTTATATATATATGTTCCTAATATTCCTAAAAGATATACTCCCGCCATCATAAATATTACTCTTAATAATGGCTCAAAATCAGGGTTTTGACTGTTTACTAATGGTACAATGAAATCATCTATTAAGTATTTTATAAATTCTATTCCTGCAACTCCTACTAATGCACTTACAATTATACTTACTAATACTACAAATAATTGAAACTTATATTCACTTGTTACATATTTTAAAAGTCTTTTTATAGTTTTTAATTTGCTATGTTTTTTTGTCTTTTCATTATTACTCATTATCATCTCCTCCCTTCGTTTGTGATTCATATACTTCTCTATATATTTCATTTGTTTTTAATAATTCTTCTGATGTTCCTATTCCATCTATTTTTCCTTCATTTAATACAATTATCTTATCTGCATCTTCTATTGAAGAAACTCTTTGTGCAATTATTATTTTTGTTGTATTTGGGATTTCTTCTCTAAATGCTTTTCTAATTAAAGCATCTGTTTTTGTATCAACAGCACTTGTTGAGTCATCTAATATTAAGATTTTTGGTTTTTTCAAGATTGCTCTTGCAATACAAATCCTTTGTTTTTGACCACCTGATACGTTTGTTCCACCTTGGTCTAATACTGTATCATATTTGCTTGGGAATTCTTGAATAAATCCATCTGCTTGTGCTAGTTTACATGCTTCTTGTAATTCTTCTTCATCTGCATCTTTTTTACCCCATCTTAGGTTCTCAGCTATTGTTCCTGAGAACAATACATTTTTTTGTAAAACCATTGCAACTGCATCTCTTAATGCATGTATATCATAATCTCTTACATCTATTCCCCCAACCTTTATTGAACCTTTTGTTACATCATAAAGTCTTGGAATTAATTGTACTAATGAAGATTTTGAACTACCTGTTCCTCCTATAATTCCTATTGTTTCTCCTTCTTTAATGTCTATATTAATATTTTCTAGTGCAAATTTATCTTCTTCTTTTTCATCACTATATGCAAAACTTACATTTTCAAATTTAATAGAACCATTATTTACTTCTTTTACTGGATTTTCTTTATTTTTTAATGCTGGTTCTTCTTCTATAACTTCTATAATTCTCTCTGCTGATGATTGTGCCATAATTACCATTACAAATACCATAGAAAGCATCATTAAACTTGATAATATTTGCCATGCATATGTTATAATACTTGATAATTGTCCTGTTTGCATTTGTCCACCAACTATTAATTGTGAACCAATCCATGATATTAATAAAATACATGTATATATTGTTAATTGCATTGCAGGTCCATTAAATGTTACTATTTTTTCTGCTTTTTTAAAGTTTGTATATACTTCATTATTAACTTCTTTAAATTTTTCGTCTTCATAATCTTCTCTTACATATGCTTTAACAACTCTAATTGCTGATAAGTTTTCTTGTACAACTCTATTTAATTTATCATATTTTTTAAATACTCTTTCAAAATTTGGATGTGCTTTTAGAGCAATAAATATTAATACAGCACCTAAAAGTGGTATTGCTACAAAAAATATTAAAGATAATTTAGCATTTATAGATAAAACCATTAAAAGTGCAAATATCATCATTATTGGTCCTCTAACTAAAATTCTTATAATCATTTGAAATGCCATTTGCACGTTTGTAACATCTGTTGTCATTCTTGTTACTAAACTTGATGTTGAAAATTTGTCTATATTTTCAAAAGAATAGTCTTGTATTTTGTGAAACATTGCTTTTCTTAAATTTTTAGAATACCCTGCTGATGCTTTTGCTGCAAATCTTCCTGAAAGCATTCCAAATGCTAATGACATTATTGCTGAAACTATTAATAATGCTCCAATTTCTAATATGTATTTTACATCATTATTTTGTATACCAACATCTATTATTTTTGCCATTAATAAAGGAATTACTACTTCCATTATAACTTCTAAAACAACAAAAATTGGTGTTAATATTGTGTACTTCTTATACTCTTTGATAAAACTTGCTAATTTTTTTATCATTTTTTCAACTCCTCTCCTTAATTATAAAAATTTTAATTAAATATTATGTTTAAAAGCTTTGTAACCAACATTCCAACTATACTATTTTAATTGAAATTTTTTTATTTGTCAAATAAAAAATCACTATTTTTTAATATATTTGCTTTAAATTTACTAATTAAAAGAATTCCATTAATTGTAGAAATTTTAAAAATTATATGATATACTAAGGCTATATTTACGAGGAGATGATAAGAAAATGGAAAATAAATATAATTTAACTTTGGAACAAAATATATTTTTAGCAAAAAGAAACTTAGTAGATAATATATATTCAAATGCAAGAATGGAAGGCTTGAATATAACTTTTCCAGAAACTAAAACAATATTAGAAGGCATTAATGTTCCAAATTTAAAAATAGATGAAATTCAATGCATATTAAATTTAAGAGATGCTTGGAAATATGTTATAAACAATATAGAAAAAGATTTTGACTTAGATTTTATTTGTAAAATAAATGAACTAGTAGCTAGGAATGAAAGTATTTCTTGGGGAGTTCTAAGACAAGGTAATGTACAAATAACTGGAACTGAATATATTCCTGACATTCCAAATGAAGAAAATGTTAAACAACAAATTGCAAATATCTTGCAAATAGAAAATGCAACAGAAAGAGCTATTGAATATATGTTATATGGAATGAAAAGTCAATTATTTTGGGATGGAAATAAAAGAACAAGTACAATTTGTGCTAACAAAATTATGATTGAAAATGGTTGTGGTATTATAAAAGTCCCTGATAATAAATTAAAAGATTTTACAGTCCTTTTATCTGAATTTTATAGTACAAATAAAAAAGAACAGCTAAAACAATTTATTTTTGACAATTGTATTGATGGAATAGTTTTTCAATAAATATAAGAAAAAAGATGAAATTTCAAGTATGAAACTTCATCTTTATAGCTTCCTTCACATCTCTTGCACATAAAAATATAGTTAATAAAAAATTCAAACAAGATATTCCAATAGCTACATAACTAAGGACTGGATTTAAAATCATTTTTTCTATTATAAAATAAGCTGGTAATAAACTAAATACACAAATTATCAATTGATAAATTGCATATCTAATATATCTTTTATAACTAACTATTGTTAATACAAACATTGTTACATTTGCTATTATTATTATAATTGGAATAGCAATTTCAAATGACCAGCCTTTAAATCCTATTTTATAATCTATATATGTAGTCAGTATTCCTATTGCTATAAGTTGTATCATTACATGTCCTGCTATATTTCTATGTTTATTTAATGAATATAAAACTGTTATCCATGCATATAAAATACCTGCATTTGCAAGTGCTGCCCAGTGTATGTCTTTTGTTGTTAATTTGTTTATTATTACTAGTATTATTGCTATTAATAGTGATATTCCTAATAATATTTTTATTAATAAATCACTTTTTTTACTACTTAATCTTTGTGGATATAACATATTATAATCCCTTTCATTTAATTATTTTAAATTTAATTGTTCTTCTATATCTAAAATACCATTACTTTCTATTTCCACTTCTATTTTTCTTTCTTTTAAGAAGTTATAGAAATATTTTTCTATTTCACAGTTATTTAGAATTGATGTAAATGTAAATACTATTTTATTTTCAAATGAACATGCTGAACATTTTATTTTTTCTACTGGTTCTGGTGCTATTAACATTAAGAAACTATTAATATATTTTTTATATTTTCCTATAATTCCTATTCTACCTATATTTGAAAAAGTTGTGGTTGTATATTTTCTTATTTCTAAATAACTTAATCTAACTATTGGTTTTTTCAGTATTAGTGGTATTCTTTTTATAATTGGATTTATACCTAACTTAACATTTGCTGACATTGTTTTTTGTATTTCCTCTTCTGCAAGTTTTTTTGTAAAATCTTTTTTTACAAATTCTACTATGTCATCAAATTTTTTCAATTCTTCCATTTTTGCTTCTACTGTAATGTATGAGAAAAAGTTTGATATTGTATTTGATGGAAAGTATTTTTTTAAGTTTACTGGTATACAAACTTTTATTGGTCTAGTATCTTTATTTTTTATATAATTTGCTTTATATATTGAATATATTAATACAGATGTTAAATATTGTGTAATTGTAGCATCATATTTTTGGCATTCCTTTTTTAAAGATTCTAAGTTTATAAATTCATGTATTGCAGATACTGCACCAAATTTTATTTTTTTCCCCATTAATTTATATGCTTTTTTAGTTGATGCATTTCCTTTTGCATTTTTATCATAATTTTTTATATAACTATCCTCTGCTGATGAATCTATTTTTTTTACTAATCTTAATTCTTCCTGGAATTCTTCTTCATGTGCTAGTTCTATATAGTTATAGATAATTTCTCTAAAAAATGTTATTCCACTATTTCCATCTGTAAGTGAATGAAATATATCTATATTAACTTTCTTTTCAAAATATGTCACTTTAAATAAATATCCATTATTTTTTTGTGGTTCAATGTATCTACATGGATATTCTCTTTCTTTTTCTATTATTGGTTCTTTTGAATTATATTCAAAATAGTTCCAAAAAAATCCATCTTTTAATTTTACTTTAAAAAATTTATATTGTTCTAATGCTTTCTGTACAGCTTTTTTTAGCATTACTGGATTAATATTTTCATTTAATACTGCTGATAATCTAAATACTGTACTATATTTTTTCCCTGCTGATATTGGAAAAATTTTTGCTGAATTATCTAACCTTCTCCAATATAGTTTTTCTCTTTGTTTCTTCATAGGCTTTCACCTTCCAATTATTTTTAATCATTTTTTACAATTTCATATATCAAATCATAATATGCTTTTTGAGTTATTTCTGTTTCTGAATTATTATCTATTAACCAAATATGTTTTGCATTTTCATATTCCTTTATTTCTACATCTCCACCAACTTGCCCAGCTTTTTGTTGTAACAATTTTGCATCTGGGTTAAGTATATCACAATCTCCTGTAAATATTATTATATTTTCTAATTTTGATAAATCTCCTTCTATTGGATTTACCTGATAACGAGCCATTCCATCTTTTCCTGCATATGCAATCCCTGCAATTATTAAGCTATCTTTATTTAAAATATCATCTTTATTTGCAACTTTTTCTATATCTGGATTTTTCATTCTAACATCTAGCCATGGTGAAATTAATATTGTTTTATTTGGAGTATCTATATTATTTTCCTTTAAATATTCATATAACCCTAATGCTAGTCCACCTCCTGCTGAATCACCCATCAATATTAAATCTTTTACTTCTATTTGTGATATTATTTCTTTATACAATGGTATTGCCATATTATATGTGTCTTTATAATTATATTTAGGTGTTAACGGATAATCTGGTACTACAACAGTATAACCCGTATCTGTAACAATTTTCTCTAAAAAATCCCAATGATTTTGAGTCACTTGTGCCACATATGAACCACCATGAAAATATAATATATACTTTCCTTTTTGTTTCTGCTTATTTCTAATTGTAAAAACCTTTCTTCCCATAAATTGATTATTCTCTATCTCACACTCTTCATCAATCTCTTTTGGCTCTTTTGTTTGAATATCTGCAATAAAAAAGTATAATACTATCAATGTTAATATTGCTATAATTACCACTAATATTATTGCTACCGTTTTCGCTATAATTCTTAAACTCATTTAGCCTCCTTTTATAAAATCAATTTTAAAATTAAGTCCCCAATATTAGGGATTATTCACATTTTACCATATAAAAATTAACCATTCATACAGTATAACAATTAATCATTCACTATATAAAGATTATCCTTCATACAGTAGAGTAGTTCGGAAATTCAAAATATAATAAAATATGATAGCCTGCTTTACCTTCGGAATATATATATTATTTTTTATAATGAGCTTGTGTGGGGACCAGCAAGTTAGAAACTGTTATGAAATGTCCCGTACCAATAACATTATCCCAACGCCCACCTATTTCATTACAGTTTCTTACGCAGTTGGGACGAATTATAAAAAATAATATATATATTCCGGAGGTAAAGCAGGCTATCATATTTTATTATATTTTGAATTTTCGAACGAACCGAACCTCCATACTGAGCTATAATCTAATATTCTACATTTTCTTGATTATTTTCCTCACTATTTTGTTCTTGATTTTCTCCTACATTTTCCCCATTACTTTGTTCTTCTTGATTACTGTTTTGTTCTTCCCCTTGCTCATTATTTTGTTCCTGATTAGAACTTTCTTCATTTTCATCTGTCTGGTTTGAGTTTGAATTTGAGCTTGAACTTGAATTTGAATTTGAACTAGATTGTCCATCCGCTCTAACCCCTATTCTATCCAAATAATCCTCCACATCATATGTGTTATTATTTGATGTCATATAATAATGTTTTTGTCCTCCACTTATTGTCATATATATATCATCAACAAATGCTGGGAATGGTTGTACACCTGATGCATTTAACAATGTATATCTTTCTTCCGCACAAGCCACAACTACATCATATCCAGGTATAACCAATAAATTCATTGCATCTCTACTACTTTTTGCAGTATATCCTAAACTATCATACTCAAAATCTACTAATTGATTTCCGTTTTTATCAAAGAATCCCCATTTATCACCTTTTTTAACTGGTATCATATTTCCTACTAAAATATATCTGTTTTTCAAGTCATTTTGTGGGAAGTTTGATATATCTACACCTATTTCGTCATTTTCTATATATATTTTTGTATTTCCTTTTAAGTCAATTACACCATATTGTCCTTCTTTTTCTACTATATATAATCCTGCATCTAAGTCCATTAATTCTATATTATCATATAAAATATCAACTTTTATCTCTCTATTTTTGCTCATTATACCTACTTTTTCATTATCTGTTACTAAGAAATCACCTGTATCTTCTTGATATTCTATACTATCATATTTACATTCTAAAATTTCTTCTCCTGTATCTGCATTTATTACAGCAAATTGATTTTGTTTTTGTTCATTTTGAACTACTAACATTCCTTGTAATATTGCTTTATAATTTTCAAAGTTTTCATTTATTTTTGTATATCCATAATCTAAAACTTTTGCTTGATATAAGTTTATTAAATATGGCATTGTATATATTGCTATTCTATTCCTATCTTTATCATATTGAAATAAAGAATTAAACGCTTTTTGCATACCATCTGTTGTTATATATAATACTCCATTTATTGCCTTAACTGGCTTATCCATATATAAATAGCTATAATTTTCATCTGAATCTGATAAATTTAATTTATATATTTTATTAGAATTCAAATTAAAGTTTACTATTTCATTATCACATTGTATATAACATTTACTTATATCTTCTGATGCATTATTATATTCACCATTATAACTACTATAACCTAAATATGAGGCGATAGTACGTATTGGTACATAAATTGTTCCATCTGTTTCAAACACCAAAATATCTTTTACATCTGCATTTACTGCTCCATCTACTGAAACTTTTAATTTGCTATTTTCTACATAAGCTAAATAAATTACTATACCAATTATAAGTAAAAATAAAATTACTATACATATTAAGATTATTCTTGCTAATTTTTTGTTACTATCCTTTTTTCTTCTATCTTCTAAGCTCTCATCAATTAAATTCATTTGTACTCCCCCTAACTAAATATAATTATATTTTAATTTATGTAACCATATTTTTTATAAAATTCTTCTTTAAATGTTCCTAAATTATCTCTCTCTATTTCTATTCTAACCTTTTCCATTAAATTAGTCAAGAATCTTAAATTATGAATTGATAATAATCTTACACCTAAAATTTCATTTGTTTTTACTAGATGTCTTATATATGCTCTTGTATAATTCTTACATGTATAGCAATCACATTCTGGGTCTAATGGTCCCCAGTCTCTTTCATATGTTGCATTTCTTACTACAACTTTTCCATTCCATGTCATTGCTGTTCCATTTCGTGCAATTCTTGTTGGTAATACACAATCACACATATCTATTCCTGCCATTGCTGCTTCTATTAAGTAATCTGGTGTTCCTACTCCCATTAAGTATCTAGGTTTATCTTTTGGCATAAGTGGTGCTGTAAATTTAAGCATTTTTATAAATTCTTCTTTTGGTTCTCCTACACTTATTCCACCAATTGCATATCCTGGTAAATCAAGTTCTATTAAATCTTTTGCACTTTGCTTTCTTAAATCTTCATAAAATCCACCTTGTATTATTCCAAATAAAGCTTGGTCTTCTCTTTTATGAGCTTCTTTACATCTTTTTGCCCATCTAGTTGTCCTTTCCATTGATTGTTTAGTATATTCATATGTTGCAGGATATTCAACACATTCATCAAATGCCATTATTATATCTGCACCTAAATCTTCTTCTGTTTTCATAACACTTTCTGGTGAGAAGAAATGTTTACTTCCATCTAGATGTGATTTAAATTCAACACCTTCTTCTTTTATTTTTCTTAAATCCCCTAAACTAAATACTTGAAATCCACCACTATCTGTTAAAATTGGTCTATCCCAATTCATAAATTTGTGTAATCCACCTGCTTCTTTTACTATATCTTGTCCTGGTCTTAAATATAAGTGATAAGTATTTGATAAAATAATTTGAGCTCCTACCATTTCTTTTAATTCTTCTGGTGTCATAGATTTTACTGTTGCCTGTGTCCCTACTGGCATAAATACTGGTGTTTGAATATCTCCATGTGGTGTATGTATAACTCCTCTTCTCGCTCCTGTTTGTTTACATTCGTGTAATAATTCATATGTTACTGCTGGTTTCATATTTCCTCCTAATTTTTTGTCCATTATTTCTAGCGTTCTAAGAACATAGCATCTCCAAAACTAAAAAATCTATATTTTTGTTTAACAGCTTCATTATATGCTCTCATTATATAATCTTTTCCTACAAAAGCTGATACTAGCATTAATAAAGTAGATTGTGGTAAATGAAAATTTGTAATTAAACCATCTATACACTTAAATTTATATCCTGGATAAATAAATATACTAGTATCTCCTTCTGTTTCTTTGACTAAGCCATCTTCATTTGCAATAGTTTCTAATACTCTACATGAAGTAGTTCCTACTGCTATTACTCTTTTTCCATTTTTTTTTGTTTCATTTATTTTGTCTACATCTTCTTTTTTTATATAATAATGTTCTGTATGCATTTCATGAGCTTCTACTGTTTCTTCTTTTACTGGTCTAAATGTACCTATTCCTACATGTAAAGTTACATTTGCAATCTTTACACCTTTTTTTTCAATTTCTTCTAACAATTCTGGTGTAAAGTGTAATCCTGCTGTTGGTGCTGCTGCTGAACCTTCATATTTAGCATATACTGTTTGATATCTTTCATTATCTTTTAATTCTTCGTGAATATATGGTGGAAGTGGCATTAGACCTATTTTATCTAGTATTTCATTAAATATTCCTTCATATATAAATTTAACTTTTCTTGTTCCACCTGGCATTACATCTAATATTTCTGCTTTTAATATACCATCACCAAATATTACTTTTGTTCCAATATGAAGTTTATTACCAGGTCTTACTATTGTTTCCCAAATATCACCTTCAATATTATTTAATAATAAAAATTCTACATGTGCACCTGTTTCTTTTTTTCCATAGATTCTTGCTGGTATAACTTTTGTATTATTTCTAACTAAACAATCTCCTGGTTCCAAATACTTAATAATATCTTTAAATATTTTATGTTCTATTGTTTGCTTTTTAGCATTTAATATCATTAATCTTGATTCATCTCTTTTTTCTAATGGTGTTTGTGCAATTAATTCTTCTGGTAATTCATAATTAAATTCTGATACTTTCACTTTTTTTGCTCCTTTTATTTATAAATTTCATTATTTAATCAAAGACTATTTTTCACATAATTTATATTTCTTACTAAATTTTTAAATATCTGTCTAATTTCTTCAATTATATTTTCTGGTTCTTTAAATTCATCTAATTTATATGAATTTTCAAAATCAAAATTGTTTGCTGGTTTCATTTTATATATTTCCTCAGGTAATCCTGTTTTTCCATTTTGAGCTTGTATATTTTGATTCATATAGTCTGTATACCATTTCTTTTGTCCTATTACTCTTTCATTTTCATAACCATATTTTTCATAATCATGAAGTGCCGGAATTGTATACCCATATTCTTTTGCTGTTCTTTCTAATGAATGTAAAAACTCATGTAAAAAAACTTCTTCTGGAAATTGATTTATTGATTGACTATACTTATATGTGTAGCTTTTAGAACTATTTGGAAGTCTTATATTTGAATATCCTATTCCATAATAATCCATAGCACCTAACCCTATCCAGTCTTTTACTTCTATATCTGTCTGATGCTCATCATCTCCTAGTCTAATTATTACAAAAATATGGTCATAGTCATTTGTATCTATAATAGGTTTTATTTGTTTTTCAACATCTTCTGCTGAAACATAATATCCAAATTCTTCATCATATGATAATTTGGTTATTGGTTCATTTTCTAAATAGATATCACAATTTGCATCCATTTTTTGCTCTGATAATTTATTACAAGAGATTTCAAATCTTTTTATTGTATCTTTTATATCAGAAATATCTTCATCTGTCATATTTATGTCTACAATATTATTATCTATTTCTACATTTGTATTTGTAAATATAAAACATGCAAAATTCCAATTATTATCACTATTTGAATAACCTTCTTCTATTGAAAAGTCTGAAAACCAAGCTGTTCCTTTTGCATTTCCATTTATTCCACCTAATCTAAATGCTATTTCTACTTCTTCACGATTTTTAGAATTAAATATAAGCTCTATTTTTTGCCAATCTTGTGTGTTTTGAATAGCAATAGACCTTTCAGTTGTATTTGTAATCCCTATTTGTGCTCCTATATTAGAATTTCCATTTTCTGATAATACTTTATCTGTTTTTACCATACATGTAACTTTATATGGTGTATTCTTTTTTACTTCAATAGTTTTGGAAAACATTGCATCATTATATTCTGGTGAATATATTCTATAACTTTTGGCTTCTGAATATTTTACTTTTTTATCTCTTTTAAATTCTGATAAATGTAAATTAGATTCGCTTCTCACAAAATCATTAAAATTATTTGTTTGATAAAATTGCTCTGCAAAATATAACAATAATATTAAAATAACAAATGTAATTATATTTGAAATCTTTACTTTTTTTCTATTTATTTTTGGCATGATTTTTCCTCTTCTTTTGAAATGCTAACATTTATATTATATATGATTTTTTATAATATATCAATTATTTTGCAATATTTTCTTTAATTACTGGTTACACTATTTAATAGTATTTATTCTATGGAGGAAATTTATGAACCAGATTTTAAAAATTAAACCTGATGAAGAAAAAAATGAAGATAACATTAATATTGACGAAAATGTTCTACCTAAAAAGAAAAAATTATTTAATATTCAATTTTCTTTATCAATAATTGCTATACTAATAACTTTGTCTTCATTTTTATTTTATAAATTTTCTTTATCAAAAAAAGAAAATTTTTCAGATTTACTTATTAATAATTATAATATTTCCAAACTTTATTCAGAAAATACAAATACTTCTAATGAAGATTATGTTATTAGTGATGATACAGTTTTAGGCGTTATCGAAATACCAAGCTTAAATCTCTCTTATCCTTTCTTTGCTGGTTTAAATGATGATTTATTAAAAAAAGCTCCTTGTCGTTTTTTTGGGGCTCTTCCTTCTGAAAATTCTAATGAAAAAAATAATTTATGTATTGCTGGACACAATTATGATAACAATAAATTTTTTAGCAATGTTAAAAAATTACAAGTTGATGCTCAAATTATAATTCATGACAATTTTTCTCATTCTTTTACTTATTCTGTTTTTAAAAATTATGAAGTAAATAATGATGATTTATCTCCTATATATACTAATTTTACAAATGAAAATGAATTAACATTAGTTACTTGTAATAATTTTAATAATAAAAGAATTATTATAAAAGCAAAACTTATATCTTAAAATCCACTTCATGTTAATTTATCTTATAAACAAAAAACCAGCCTACTGGCTGGCTTTTTAACTATATATTTCTATAATCTTTTATTTTTTTATAAGCATAAACTGCTGATATTCCTAATACTACAACTATTAATGCAATTGGTAAAGAACTTTCAATTCCTGTTTTTGGTAAACTTGTATTATTATAAGTGTTTGCACTATTTGTTCTTACTCCATTTGTATTTAAGTTTGTGTTAGCTCTATTTGTATTAGTATTTGCTCTGTTGCTATTTGAATTTGCACTATTTGTATTTGAATTTGTTGGTGCTGCATTTGTATTTGTTAAATCTAATTCAGCGTCAACATCTGCTGCAAATACTGATGTTGAAACAAACATAACCATTGCACTAATTAACATTACTATAAAACTTTTTACCATAATTGATTTTTTCATATTTTACCTCTCCTCACTTTAAAATAGTATATTTTTTATTATTATTTCTACAAACAATTATTATTATACCACTTTTTAAAAATAATTGCAAGTTTATAAACACACTACTATATTCTTTTGTTCCTCTACTAATATGATATACTTAAATTTCATATTAGTCAATATATTAGTTAAATTTTTTTCTTTACATTTTTGTTACAAAAATATTACATATTATACATTAAATTTAAATAATACTATATCTCCATCTTGCATTATATAATCTTTACCTTCTGAACGTACTAATCCTTTTTCTTTTGCTGATAGCATAGAACCTTGCTCTACTAAATCTTTAAAAGATACTACTTCTGCTCTAATAAACCCTCTTTCAATATCTGAATGTATTTTTCCTGCTGCCTGTGGCGCTTTTGTTCCTTTTTTTATTGTCCAAGCTCTTACTTCTGGTTCTCCTGCTGTTAAAAATGACATTAATCCTAATAAATCATAACTTCTTTTTATAACTTTATCTAATCCTGATTCTTCTAATCCTAATGCTTCTAACATTTCTTTTTTATCTTCATCATTTAGTGTTGATAATTCTTCTTCTATTTTAACACATAAAGGAATAACTTCTGCATTTTCTTTTTTAGCATATTCTTTAACTCTATTTACTAGCTCATCATTTTCAGCATCTTCTAATTGTTCTTCTGAAACATTTGCTATATATAAAATAGGTTTAGATGTTAATAAAAATAAATCTTTTGTTAATTCTTTTTCATCTTCATTTAATTCAACTGCTCGTGCAGAAATTCCATTTTCTAAATTTTCCTTTATTTTTTCTAATAGAACTATTTCTTCTTGATATTTTTTGTCTGCTTTTAAATTTTTTCTAGCTTTATCTAATCTTTTATTTACAGTTTCTATATCTGCAAATATTAATTCCAAATTTATTGTTTCTATATCTCTTATTGGGTCTACACTTCCATCAACATGTACTACATTTGAATCTTCAAAACATCTAACAACTTCACAAATTGCATCTGTTTCACGTATATGTGATAAAAATTTATTTCCTAACCCTTCTCCTTTACTTGCTCCTTTAACTAGTCCTGCTATATCTACAAACTCAATTACAGCATGTGTTACTTTTTGTGGATTATACATTTTTGCTAAAACATCTAATCTTTCATCTGGTACTGGAACAACTCCTACATTTGGTTCTATTGTACAAAATGGATAATTTGCACATTCTGCTCCTGCTTTTGTAATACTATTAAATAAAGTACTTTTTCCTACATTTGGTAATCCTACTATTCCTAATTTCATTTTTCTTCCTCTTTCCTTCTATTTAACATATTTCCTGCATATTTTATCACAATTTTAAAAGCTCATCAAGTCTATTAAACCTATTCATTAAATATAAATATCCTATTAAGGCTTCAAATGCAGTAGAATACATATATTCTTGCACATTTGAATTTTTAGGCAAATGATGATTTTGCGTGTTTCTGGCTCTTCTAACTATATCTTTTTCTTCATCAGTTAAATTTTCATATATTTTTTCTAATTTTTCTGCTTGACTTTTTGCTTTTACATATTTAATTGCTTCTATATGCAATTTATGTGGTTTCATATTAGTTTCTTCTACTAATTTTTTCCTTACATATAATTCATAAACAGCATCTCCCACATATGCCCAAGTCAATGGCGACAATAAATTTATTTCTTCTTCTGCTCTTTTTACTGTAAATAATTCTTCCATATTTCATCCCTTACTTAATAAAATTATATTTATTCTAGTGTTATTTTTCCTATTTTTCCATTTTTAAATTCATCTAATATTATTCTTGCCGTTTTTTCTTCATCTATATTACCACCTGAAATCATACAGCCTCTTTTTCTTCCTATTTCTAAAAATATTTCATAAATATTCTCATTTTCAGGTCTATTTTCGTTTTCTAATTGTTCATTTACAAAATCTTTATCTAGTTTATATCTTTCACATAATAAATCCATATAATTATTTAATAAAAATTTAATTAAATGATATGCTATTTCTGTTTTTTCTAATATGTCATCTTTTATTGTTCCAGTAAATGCTAAATTTAAAGCTACTTCTTCACTTTCAAATTTAGGCCATAAAACTCCTGGGGTATCTAGCAATTCAATTTGAGCATTTATTCTAATCCATTGTTTTTGCTTTGTGAATCCAGGTGTATTACCTACACCAGCAGATGCTTTCTTGGCAATTCTATTGATAAATGATGATTTTCCAACATTAGGTATCCCTATTATCATTGCTTTAATTTTTCTACCAATTCTTCCTTTTTCAGCTTGTACTTTTATATCTTGTTCCATTATTTTTTCAATTTGTCTTATACATTGTTCTATTCCTTTTCCTGTATTTGAGTCTGTCAATACTGCTGGAATATTTTGCTTTTTAAATTTTTCAATCCATAATTTATTTTTTGTTTCATCTGCTAAATCACATTTATTTAATACTATTATTTTCTTTTTATTTTTTGTTATTTCTGCTATATCAGGATTTTGGCTTGAAATTGGAATTCTTGCATCTAATAATTCTATTACTATATCTACTAATTTTAAATCTGCCATTATTTGCCTTTTTGTTTTTGCCATATGCCCTGGGTACCAGTTAATATTAGTTTTTGCTCTGTTTTGTTCGTTATTCATTATTCTCACTTCCTTAATTTTAAAGCCTTCTTAACTTTAATTATTAAAGTCTAGAAGGCACATTTTTCTTATAATGTTCTATAATTATTTTTATCAGCCCTATCATCCAATTTTCTGTCAAATTGTTCGTTTGTATAGAACCAGTCTGTTTTCTTGTCCTTTGGATGATTTTTTCTTCCTTTATCTACTAACATATCTAGCAATACTGCTATTGGTAAAATAACACCTATAAAAGATACAAATAAATTCATAAAAGATGTTGCAGGTAAAATGCTTGCACTTTCACTACTACTATTAGAAATCATCATAGATATTCCATTAAATACATCTGTTCCAAAATATAATCCATATATTAATAAGTAAATTAATGCCCCGACTAATTTTCTTTTTACTACTAAAATTATACATACAAGTGTAACAAATAAAAGGATTATTTCTAATGTTTCATTAATAGGTACTATTCCTCCAAAATCTTGATTTAATTGTGCCATTAATGTTACTATTACTCTAAATGCCCAAAACATTACCATAAAGCAAGCTAATAGCCATGTAGAAAAATTTTTCATTTGTATTCCCCCTATTCATTAATAATTAAAGGCGAATATTCTTCGCCTTTTTATATTTTATTAATCAACAAAATCAAAGTCATCTTTAAATTTTTCTTTAAAAATTTCAAATACTTTGTTTAATACTTCTTCATCATCGACACTTACATATGATTCTTCGTCTGTGTCTTCATCTATATCTTCTACTTTTAATATTACTACTTCTCCTTCATCTTCTTCTCCTTCTGCTGTCATTGGTAGTAATACTACATATTCTTCATCATCTAGTTCTATTAAATCTAAAAATTCAAATTTAACTTCATTTCCTTCTTCATCATTTAAGATTACAACATTATCTAATTCTTCTCCTCCAAAATTTTCTTCCATAATTTTCTCCTTTTTTATAATATTTAGGTTTCCAAAGATTACCTATAACTTTTTTGTATTTTTATAATACATTATTTTTTTATTTTTGGCAATGTTTTTATGAGATATTTTTGTTTTTATTTATATATGTTTCTAATATATATACTGCAGATATAGTATCTACTATATTTTTCTTTTTATGCTTATTTACATCTAAATAATTCATTGTCCTATGTGCTGCAACAGTTGTCAATCTTTCATCAATTGTTTCAATTTTTATTTTATTATATTTGCATTTTAATTTATGTATAAATTTTTCTGTTACTTCTGCTCTTTCAGATTTTGTTCCATTCATATTTAATGGCATTCCTACAACTATTGTATCTATATCATATTGTTCTAATATTTCATCTAATCTTTTTAATACAACTTTATCTGAATTATTTCTTTGTATTGTTTCCAGTCCTTGTGCTGTTATATTTAACGGGTCTGTTATTGCTATTCCAACTCTTGCATCACCATAATCAATTGACAATATTCTCATTTTTATGCCTCATCTATTCCTATATATTTTTTTACCATTTTTTCTAATAATTCGTCTCTTTCTATTGTTCTTATTTTATTTCTTGCATCATTATGGCTTGTTATATATGTTGGATCTCCTGATAGTATGTAACCAACTATTTGGTTTATTGGATTATATCCTTTTTCCATTAATGCTTCATATACTTCTTTTAGTATTTCTTGTGCTTTTACATTTTCTTCTCTTTCTACTTTAAAATTCATTGTTTTATCAAATTCCATAACTAAAACACTCCTTTCTTTATTTAGTTTTGTGAATTTAATTTTATATATTAGTTATATCACTTTCATTTTTATCTGCATTATCTAGATACTCTTCTAATTTTTTAAGTACTTCTTCTAATCCTGTTCCTTTGTAATATGATGATAATACAAAATTTAATCTTGGAGTTGCTACTTGTTCTTTTAGATTTCTTACTTCTATTCCACTATCTGGACTTTGTTTTGTAAATTCTTCTTGCTCTTCTGGTAATGTGATTTTCATATTTTCTATTGCTGTTTTTAAATCATTTACAAATCCTGCAACACCTTCTGTGTCTACTCCTGAAAATGCTATAACAAATTTAGGACCCATATATCTAACAAATACATAGTCTTGTGATATATTTGCTTTTACATAATTACTTATTTGTGTAATTACTTCATTTCCTAATTCTCTACAATATGTTTTATTTATTTCTTCAAGATTTGTTATTTTAAACATACACATTGTAGATATTGTATATTGGTCAATAATCTTTTTACCTTCCCCATATAAGTATTCTTCTGAATATAGTCCACTAAATAAATCTGTTCTTACTATTGACTCTAATGTTTTTTGGTGTACAACTGTTTTTAGTACTGATACTATATTATCTTTAATAACTTCTAATATCGTTATATCTACATTATCAAAATCATGTGGTGTTCCACTTTCCATTATCCAATATCCTATATACACATTATCAATATATAGTGGGAAAAATATTGCTGATTTTGCTCTTCCAAATTCCATTTTTTGATATGGTAATCTTTCTTTTTCATTGTTAACAGTAACATACTTTGGAATAGCTGTTTGTATGCTATCTTTAAACATGTCAACATCTTGCAATGATTTTAAAGAATCCCAATGTTTTTTATCTACATTTGAAGCTTTAATTTCATATTCAGCACCATTAAATACAACTATTGTTGAATATTTAATTTCATATTTTTCTATTAGTATATTATTTATTTTTTGTATTTTTTCATCTACTGATGATGTCTCTCCAATTGTACTCATAAAGTCTTGTACAACTTGAAGGTTTGTTATCTTTTGATTTATATTTTTAAATTTTTGAATTTTCTTATTAATTTTTACATTATATACTACTAATATAATTACAACAATTATAAGTATTCCAACGATTGCTGCTGTTATCAATTTCTTTTCCTCCTATTTTAAAAATTTCTTTTCATTTGGTTTAATGTATCATTCATGCTTGGAGAAAATGTCCCCATTTGAGAATTCATTTGAGAATTATTTTTACTCTTTGATGTTGGTGGTACATATGTTCCTCTACCTGAAACTAATGGATATATCATATTTCCTAATTCTTTTAGGATTTGCATAAATTGTTTTGAATATCCTTTTAAAGTTATATCACAATTTATAACTCCTTCTAAATATTTAACATATATCTCTTCTTCAAATGGTATAGTCATATATTTTATTAAAGTTCTATCAAATAATTCTGTCATAAATGACATTGCTGGGTCATTATAAAATGCCATTCCGCCTATTATTGTCTTTTCATTTACTCCTCTAATTTTTACATATTTATTTAAAATAATTTTTAATTTTTTCTCATCTAAGACATTTCTTGCTTTCAATTCTCTTAAAAATGCTGTTAATGGTTGAATTGTAAGTATGTCTGCTGATTGAACTAAATATGTTTCTTGTGATTGTTTAAAATATCCTATTGGAGTAGAAAAGTCACAATCAATTAATATTAAAGAATAGTTTTGTACTAGTGTTTGTAATATTTCATCTACATTGCTTATAGCTTCATTTTCATCTGGTAAAGATGTATAAACTGTTAAATTTTGATGTACTTGAATTCCGTTTGCTACACCTCTTGCTAAGTCCTCTACTGAATGTGATGCTACATTTCTTAGTTGCTCTTCATTTTTTGTATATATGTAATATGAATTTCTATTTTGTGTTGTATCTAATATTGCAACATTTATTCCCATTGTTGATAATAATTCTGCAACATTATTTACTATAAATGAAGTTCCATTTTTGCTAGTACCTACAAATGTTACTATTTTCTTATCTGATGTCAATAATGATGATATATCTATACTTTGTACATATTCATCATGTTTTGCCAAACTATTATTATAGCTTTGTGAATTATAATTAGAAAACATATTATTATTTTGCGTATCATAATTATTAGAATAATTATAGTTTTGTTCTTGTGGCTCATAAGTATTATAATTATCTAGTCCTGGTAATATTGTTGAATCTTGTTTTGATAAATCTTCCTCATCATCTTCTTGCTCATCAAATCCAGGTAATATTGTTGTTTCTTCTTCTTCATCATCAAAGCCTGGTAAAAACACACCATCTTGCCTATTTTGTTCATTATATTGTTTTGGTTCTGGTTTTTGTTCAATTTCTTCAAAACCTGGTAGTATTGTTGTTTCTTCTTCTTTTTCTTCAAATCCAGGTAATATTGTTGTTTCTTGTTCTTCTGGTAATGGATTTTTTCTAGGTCTTCCTCTTTTTTTCTTTACTGGTGCTTCTACATTTTCTGCTACATTTTTTTCTACTACTGGTTCTTGTGGTACAGCATTTTTTCTAGGTCTTCCTCTACCTCTTTTTACTGGTTTTACAACTTCTTCTTGAACTTTTTCCTCTACTTTTGGCATTATTGGTTGTTCTACTTGTGTATTTACTTGTTTTGGTACTGTTTGTTCTCTTGCAATATTTTGTTCAACTGATACATCTTGTTGTTTTGTTCTTGATAATTTTTTAACACCTTGCATATTTACAGATGAAGGAATTACAACTGGTTTAGACATTGAAATAGGTTTATTTTTTGGTTTTAATAATTTTTCACTTGTTCCTTCTTCTTTTTCTTTATTTTTGTCAATTCTTAAACCATTTGACACTTTATTATTAAATGACATTATTTTTTGATATTTTGGTGATTTTTCTTCTAGTACTGCTCTAACATTTAAAGGCAAAAATTTGCTTATTATTCTTAATTGTGCGTCATTATATTGTGCTGCTATATTATCAAAGCCCTCTACATATCTATTTTCATCTCTTCCCAAACTTTTATAATATGCTAATATATTTTGAATTTCCATTTCTGGAACGTCATTTTCATCTTCTGGTTTATATTTAACTTCCTCTGAGTCTATTTTATAATATAACTTTGCTTCCTTTTTTAAACGTGGTCTTTTTAATAGTTTACACACTTCTTCTACACTTCTGTCATTTCCTAATATTGCATTATATATACCAATTCCAAAAAGTTTAACAAGCATTTCTTCTGATTTTGTTCTTCTATCTGCACAAATTAAAATTATTGGAATATCATTTCCTTTAATATTTGATGCTTCATCACTTATACTATCTAATTTATCAAAAATGAATTTATCTATTTGATCATATTGTGTATGTGAAAAAGCCTCTAAATCCTCACTTATGACTATTCTATCATACGATTTATCCTTTTGTAATTCTTTTAAAATTGCATTAAAGTAATAAACATTTTTATGTGAGATAATTTCTTTATAATCTTTTTGATATCTTTTTATAATAGATTCAGAAATTTCATCATTACTTACAGCAAATAATACTTTCATTTGTTACCCCCTTCCAAATTTTACAAACACCGCAAATGCTAGTGGTAATATTTGGCATATAATTAAAATTGTTATAAATGTTACAATTAGTCCCATACCTTTTTCCAATGTATCTAATTTTCTTATACCTATTACATATTGGTGGATTGCACCTATTGCAATTCCTAGGAAACATAATGGAATACTATAAATTCTAACTAAATTTAAAATATAAGCTACCATTCCATATGCATCTGAACCATATTTTTCTTGATAATCTTCAATTGATTTAGCAGTATTTTCTTTTATTTCTACTAATTGACTTTCTGTTTGATTATCAATTGCTCTTTCTTCAGCTGCATATACATTATTTCCTACACATACAAATAATCCAATTATTATTAAAATTATTGTAGTAATTATTATTGCTTTTTTCATGTGATTTAGTGCCCCTTTCTTAATATTTTGGCAAAATATCCCTTATTTTCTTATACTTATATATCATACAATAAGTTTTCAAAAATATCAAGAATTTTTTACAATTTGTTGTATAAATATTTCATTGTTTCATATACTTTATTAGCCCAATTTTTATCTGTGGCATATTTTGTATTTACACCTGTTAATGTCGGTCCATTGTAATATGAACCTGTTGCTTTTTCACCACCATATATTTCTGTTCCCTTTGGGTTTAAATAATATTTAACAAAAACTCTTGCTAACAAATCTATACTTTCTGAATAATCTGAAAAAGTATATGCACTATTATATGGACTAGAATCATATGCTCCATATCCAAATAGATTTTTCTTTTGCTGAGAAATTTTAGAAGTTCCCCATCCACTTTCATGTATTGCAACTGATGCAACAAATAATCCGTTTATATTATATTGTTTTTCTATATAATAAAAATACTGAGCATTATTTTCAAATATTTTATTAACATCTTTACTATCTGTTAGAACTTTTGTAAATTGTTCTAGTGATAATCCACTTGGTTTGTTTAATGCCATTCCAAAACTTAATTTTTGTATTGAATTACTATTTCCTGATGTAGTGCTTCCTCCTTGTGTATTAGAGTCTTCTGTTTCTTCTTGAATACTTTGATTTGGGTTTAAGTATGTAGTACATTCTGCTTTAACATATCCTCTTGCTGTTCCACTTATTATTTTATACCATTGATTATCTATTTCTAATAATTTTAATTCATCACCTTTTGAAAGTGTTGCCACTTTTTGAGATTCTTCATTTGGCTCTACCATAACTGATAATCTATCTGATGTAACATATAAAGTATCTCCATTTTTTACTTTATAATTTGAAGCTTGTCTTCCTCCACCTATTTCTACAATTTTATTTATTGAAGCTTTTGTAACTTTACTATTAACTTGTTCTTCTGATACAACTTCATCATCTTTATATGTAGTTTTTGTTGTTACTTCTTGTTTTCCTTCTCTACCTTCTTGTACAACTTGTACCATTCCTTTTGGTAAATTAGCATTTGTCCTATATTTTGTTATATATTCTAAATCTTCTTCATGTACACTATATTCTTCTCTTTTTCCTTCATTAGTATTTTGTGAAATAATTTCATCTATATTTACACTTTCTGCATTACTAACTTTAAATTCTTCATTATTGGCTTCTTGTTCAACTTCTGTTGCAAATACTTCTTTTGTGAAGTAGAAATTATAAAATATTATTGCATATATTACGATAGTTATAAATGCAAAAAGATATACTAAATTTTTTATGCTTAATTTTATATGTAATTTTTTGTGTTTTCTTGTTTTATCTTTTGATTTCATGTTATCACCCAATATAATTTTAACCTTTATGTCTATATTTGTCAATTTAATTTTTGTGGGAATTTTTAACTCGAATTAAAAGTTGTAAAATATAATGTATTGATTTTAAAATTTTTTTATACTATTATATAATTACTATTGAAAAAGAATAAAATTTATAATAAATATTATTAAAAGGAGCTGACTTTTATGAAAATAAAAAAAAGCAAAATTATTTTAACAATTATAACAGTCATATTAATGGTTGTTGTTTTATTTTTAGCATATTTATTATTTAGAAAATTTGTATTAAAAAAGAATTTTGAAAACGAGATTTTATCTTTTGCAAATAAAAATCAAGAAACAGTTTTTAATATAAATAAAATTGTACTTTTTAGTAGTGCAGATTCTAAAAATAAGACAAGTTCTGCATCTAATTTCACAATAGAAAATTTATATCAATATACAGATATCGCTCTTTTTATAAATAATAATGGTGAAAACAATATGGAAAATACTTTTAAAAGCGTTTCTATAAATAATATAAAATTTGATACAATGCCTTCTATTGGAGAACCAAAATTATATTTTAAAAGTATAAATAATTTTGCTAAAAGTAATATTATAGAAGAAAATGTAATAAATGATAATTTTGATTTTACTATTACTTCTGATGATAATGCAGATTTAAATAATCCTGTTTTATACAACAATTTAGCAAACCCAATAACATTAAGCTATGTAAATCAAAATATAAAATCTGATTATACAATAACAGATACATCTACCCCAATTACTTATGATGGTTCACTTTTATCAAAATGTAATGTTGACTTAAATTCCATTTCGGCAAAAATTTCTTTTGATATTAATATTGTTAATAATTTAGATGAAAAATTTAAAACTACTGTTTTTATTAATATTCCATTACAAGATGATGCTCAATCTATTACAAATGGAAGTTTAACATTAAAACAAGATGTTAATTATACATTTTATAGATATTAAATTCACACATTTTTCACAATACTATTATATAATGGCTAATATATTTTAGGAGGATAGATAAATGAAAAAAGATTTAAATATTGCAGAACAATTAAAATTGAAATACCATAAAACAGAAGAAGTTACAAATTTTAAAGATTTGATAGAACGTTCTGCTGAAAATTATGCTACAAGAACTGCTTTTAAATTAAAAGACAAAAATGGAAAAATTTTTTCTATTACATATGAAGAATTTAAAAAAGATATAGTATATTTAGGTACAAATCTTATAAAAAATGGTTTATTAAATAAAAAAATTGCCGTTATAGGTCAAAACAGTTATAAATGGTGTGTATCATATTTAGCTGCATCTATTGTTGGTATTGTAGTTCCAATCGATAAAGAATTACATTCTGATGATGTTATAAATTTCATGAATGTTGCAGAAGCATCATGCATTTTAGGGGATAATAAAAATCTTGATCAGGTTAAAGATAATTTTGAAAAATTAAATAATCCAAATACTATGTTTATCTATTTTAATGATACAAATAGCAGTAGTTTCACATTTGATGATTTTAAAGATACTGGTAAAAAAATATATGAAGATGGTTTTAATGATTTTGATAATATAAAAATAAATCCTGATGAAATGCGTATATTATTATTTACTTCTGGAACTACTGGAAATGCAAAAGGTGTATGTTTATCTCAACGTAATATATGTTCAAATATTTTATCAACATATGGAATTGTAAAAGTTAAAAGAAGTGATTTATTCTTTTCTGTTTTACCTTTACACCATACCTATGAGTGTACTCTTGGATTTTTATTACCAATTTACAGTGGTGCTAGTATTGCTCATTGTGAAGGGTTAAGATACATTTCTCAAAACATGGCAGAATTTCATCCATCTGTTATACTTTGTGTACCATTGCTTTTAGAAAAGATGCATAAAACTATTGTAAAAAGTATGAATAAATCTTTACCAGAAAAATATAGAAAAACAGATAATCAAAATCCATATAATGATTTACCTGCTATTTTAAAAAAGATTGTAAGAACAAGAGTAAAAAATACATTAGGTGGAAGATTAAGAGTTTTTATAGTTGGTGCAGCTTCTGTTAATCCTAATATAGTTGCTGATTTTAGGAATTTAAAATTAAACACTTTACAAGGCTAT
This sequence comes from uncultured Clostridia bacterium, assembly GCA_944387495.1. Classification (GTDB taxonomy): domain Bacteria; phylum Bacillota; class Clostridia; order TANB77; family CAG-508; genus CAG-269. The sequence continues at coordinate 30,664 of CALXFD010000019.1, forward strand.
GGTTTAACAGAATGTTCTCCACTAGTTGCTGGTAACACAGACTTTTTCCAAAGAGATGATTCAGCAGGTTTACCTATTCCTAATGTTGAATATAAAATAGATTCTCCAAATAGTGAAGGAATTGGAGAAATTTTAGTAAAAGGACCTAATGTTATGCTTGGCTATTATAAGAATGATGAAGAAACTAAAAAAGCTATACAAGATGGATGGTTCCATACAGGTGATTTAGGAAAAGTTGACGAAAACGGATATCTATATATAACTGGAAGATGTAAAAGTGTTATTGTAACTAAAAATGGAAAAAACATATATCCAGAAGAAGTAGAATATTACTTAAATGATAATCCTCTTGTTTCTGAATCTCTTGTTTTAGGTATTCATAAAGAAGATGATGATGAAACATATATTAATGCTCAAATTTACCCTAATATAGAGGCTATTGCTGAATATTTAAAAAGTAGTGTTCCTACTAAGTCTGAGATTAAAAAAGTAATTTCAGATGTTGTTTCTAGTGTAAATAAAAAATTACCTAATTATAAGCATATTAAAGGGTTTATTATCAGGGATAAGGAATTTGAAAAGACTACTACTCAAAAAGTTAAAAGATATGGAAATAATGTAAATATTAAATAATAGGAATGGCAATGCCATTCCTATTTGCAACTATTCCACAAAAAAACTTACAAACATTATAGTTTGTAAGTTTTTTTTATTTGGTGGCTTCAAGTGGAATCGAACCACTGACACGAGGATTTTCAGTCCTCTGCTCTACCAACTGAGCTATGAAGCCATATAAAAAAATGGCGACCCGGAACGGGCTCGAACCGTCGACCTCTAGCGTGACAGGCTAGCGTTCTAACCAACTGAACTACCGGGCCGTAAAACATGGTGGTCGCTACAGGGCTCGAACCTGTGACCCCCTGCTTGTAAGGCAGATGCTCTCCCAGCTGAGCTAAGCGACCATGTTCTTTCGACATGGTCTAGTATACAAGATTTTTTAAAAGTTGTCAATACATTTTTTCAATTTTTTTTAATTTTTTTCATATTTTTTATACCTTATATCTCTAAGTACTAGAAAATAGCGGATTTCAGTTTTTATTTTTTATAATATTTTTATTTTCTTTTTTGTAACACATATAAATATATTTCATATTATATATCAATACCGAAGATAAAAACAAACAAATTAAAACATATTTCTTTCATGAAAGGAGGTCTACGCTATGCCAGAAAACAGAGGATGTGGTGGTTTCGGATTTGGTGATGACTGCTGCTGGATTATAATCCTTATATTATTAATATGCTGCTGCTGTGGTGGTAATAGAGGAGGATGTTGCTAATTTAATTAGGACCTCTTAAATCTAAAAAGTTTCTTATAAGGAAGAAAAAAAGGCTGATTGTAATGTAATATTACAAATTCAGCCTTTTTCTATTTATAAACATGTTTTATTAATACATTCCATCCATTCCTGATGGCATTCCTTCATGTCCTCCACAATTACATTCTTTCTTTTCTGGTGCATCTGTTACTAAGCTTTCTGTTGTAAGTACCATTGATGCAATTGATGCTGCATTTTGTAATGCACTTCTTGTAACTTTTGTAGGGTCTACAATTCCTGCTTTTTTCATATCTACATATTCTTCTTTTGCTGCATCAAAACCTATACCTGGTTTTTCGCTTTTTACTTTATTAACAATAACAGCTGGTTCTAATCCTGCATTTATAGCTATTTGTCTTACTGGTTCTTCTAATGCTTTTAATACAATTTTAGCTCCTAATTGTTCTCCACCTTCTAGTGAATTTACTAATTTTTCAACTGTTGGTATTACATTTACTAATGCTGTTCCACCACCTGCAACAATTCCTTCTTCTACTGCTGCTTTTGTTGCAGATAAAGCATCTTCTATTCTTAATTTTTTATCTTTCATTTCTACTTCTGTTGCAGCTCCAACTCCAATTACAGCTACACCACCAGCAATTTTAGCTAATCTTTCTTGTAATTGTTCTTTATCATAATCACTCTTTGTTTCATTAATTTGTGCTTTTATTTGAGCAACTCTATCAGCAATTTGTTGTTTATCTCCTGCTCCATCAACAATTATTGTATTTTCTTTTTGTACTTTTACTTGTTTTGCACGTCCTAATTGTGCAATTGTTGTGTCTTTTAATTCTAATCCTAAATCTGATGTTATAACTTCTGCACCTGTTAATGTAGCAATATCTTGTAACATTGCTTTTCTCTTATCTCCAAATCCAGGAGCTTTAACAGCTACAACATTTAATACACCTCTTAGTTTGTTTAATATAAGTGTTGATAAAGCTTCTCCTTCCATATCATCACAAACAATTAATAATTTTCCTGATTCTTGCATTAGACTTTCTAATAATGGTAAAATTTCTTGAATATTGCTTATTTTTTTGTCTGTTAATAATATATATGGATTATCTAAAACAGCTTCCATTTTTTCTGTATCTGTTGCCATATATGGTGATAAATATCCTTTATCAAATTGCATTCCTTCAACAACATTTAATTCTGTATTTGATGTTTTTGATTCTTCAATTGTTATAACACCATCTTTTGAAACTTTTTCCATTGCTTCTGCAATTAAATTTCCTATTTCTTCATTATTTGCTGATATACTTGCAACTCTTGCAATATCATCTTTACCATTAACATCTGAACTAATTTCTTTTAATCCTTCTACCGCTGTATTTACTGCTTTATCCATACCTCTTTTTATTGCCATTGGGTCTGCACCTGCTGCTACATTTTTAACACCTTCTTTAATCATGCTTTGTGCTAAAACAGTAGCTGTTGTTGTTCCATCTCCAGCAACATCATTTGTTTTTGTTGAAACTTCTTTAACAAGTCTTGCACCCATATTTTCAAATTTATCTTCTAATTCTATTTCTTTTGCTATTGTTACACCGTCATTAGTAATTAATGGTGCCCCAAAGCTTTTATCTAATACAACATTTCTTCCTTTTGGTCCTAATGTAACTTTTACAGTATCTGCTAATTTATTAACACCTTCTAATAAAGATTTTCTTGCATCTTCACCAAATTTAATAACTTTTGCCATTTTTTATCCTTCCTTTCTTTTGCTGTCAATTTGAATAAGCTTTTGACAACTTTTTAATATTATTTCTAATTTTTATAGTCTTACTCTACAATTGCTAATATGTCATCTTGTTTTACTATTATATAATCTGTTCCCTCATATTTTACTTCTGTTCCAGAATATTTGCTTACTATTATATTGTCTCCTTTTTTTACAAGCATTTTTTCTGGTTTTCCATCTATTATTTCACCTGGTCCTATTTCTATTACTTCTGCTATTTGTGGTTTTTCTTGTGCTCCTCCGAGCTAATATAATTCCACTTTTAGTTGTTTCTTCGCCTTCTTTCATTTTTATTAATACTCTACTTCCTAATGGTTTAATCATATTAATTACCTCCTTCGTTTTTAGCACTCTATCTTTGTGACTGCTAATAGTTTATACCCATTTTGTATAAATGTCAATAGGGTTTTTATAAAATTCACAAAATATTCACATAAATATTTATATGCTTGTTTTTATAAAATATTATAAATCTATCTTTATAACTTTTTATAAAATTTAAAGACCTCAGAATTAATCTGAGGTCTTTATGAGGTCTAATTTTTTTCAAAAACAGAATGTATTTTATTTTGCTATAACTACTTTTTCATCTTTAATATCAATCTTATTAACTTTTCCTTTTTTCAAGTTTCCATCTAATATTTCCTCAGCTAATCTATCTTCTAACACACTTTGAATTGTTCTTCTTAATGGTCTTGCACCAAAGTTTTTATCAATTCCTTTTTTAGCAATTAATTTTTTAACTTCTGGTTTTAATTCTATTTCTATTTTCTGCTCTTTTAGTCTATTTACTACCTCTTTAAGCATTATATCAATTATCTTGTCAATTTCTTTATCTGTTAATTTATGGAATACAATTATTTCGTCAATACGATTTATAAATTCTGGTCTTAATTCTTTTTTCAATGCTTCCATTACTTCTTTTTTAGTTTCTTCATATTCTTTGTTTTCTGTATTTTCTTCTTTATTATTTGAAAATCCTAATGATTTTTTATCAGTAATTAATCTAGCTCCAATATTTGAAGTCATTATAATTACTGTATTTTTAAAGTTTACTGTTCTTCCTTGGCTATCTGTTAATCTTCCATCTTCAAGTATTTGAAGTAACATATTCATAACATCTGGATGTGCTTTTTCTATTTCATCAAATAGTACAACTGAATATGGTTTTCTTCTAATCTTTTCTGTTAATTGTCCACCATCATCAAAACCTACATATCCTGGAGGTGAACCTATTAATTTAGATACTGAATGTGGTTCCATGTATTCAGACATATCTATTCTTACCATTGCACTTTCATCACCAAATAGACATTCAGCCAATGCTTTTGATAATTCTGTTTTACCAACACCTGTTGGACCTAAGAATAAGAATGAGCCTATTGGTCTTTTTGGGTCTTTTAGTCCTACTCTTCCTCTTCTAATTGCTTTTGCAACTGCCTCTACTGCTTCATCTTGTCCTATTACTCTTTCATGTAAATTTTTTTCTAGATTTTTTAATTTTTCATTTTCATCTTCTGTTATCTTTTTAGCTGGAATTCCTGTCCAACTAGAAATTACTTCTGCTATATTTTCTTCTGTTATATCTGTAACAGATTTGTTATTTTTATTTTGCCATTTTTTCTGTTCTTTTTCATATTTTTCTTTTAATTCTTTTTCTTTATCTCTTAGTTTTGCAGCTTTTTCAAATTTTTGTGTTTTTACTGCTTCTTCTTTGTCTTTATTTATATTTGCAATTTCCTCTTCTAATTCTTTTAAAGAATCTGGTTCTGTATATGTTTTTAATCTTGCCCTTGATGCTGCTTCATCAATCAAATCTATTGCTTTATCTGGCAAATACCTATCATTTATATATCTTACAGACATTTTTACTGCTGCTTCTATTGCTTCATCTGTAATTTTTACATTATGATGTGCTTCATATTTATCTCTTATTCCTTTTAATATTAATACTGTATCTTTTTCTGATGGTTCATTTACTGTAACTGGACTAAATCTTCTTTCTAATGCAGTATCTTTTTCTATAAATTTTCTATATTCATTTAATGTTGTTGCACCAACTAATTGGATTTCTCCTCTTGCTAATAATGGTTTTAATATATTTGCTGCATCAATTGCACCTTCTGCTGAACCTGCACCAACTATTGTATGGATTTCATCTATAAATAAGATTACATCTCCTACTTTTTTAACTTCATTTAATGCTTTTTTTATTCTTTCTTCAAAGTCTCCTCTATATTTTGCACCTGCAACCATACTTGAAATATCAACAGTTACTACTCTTTTATTTTTTAATATTTCTGGCACATCACCAGAAACTATTTGTTCTGCTAATCCTTCTACTACTGCTGTTTTACCAACACCTGGTTCTCCTATTAAACATGGATTATTTTTTGTTCTTCTTGATAAAATTTGTATAACTCTTTCTATCTCTTCTTTTCTTCCTATGATTGGGTCTAACTTTCCTTGTCTTGCTTTATCTGTTAAATCTTCTCCAAATTGATTTAATGTTGGTGTTTGATTATAACTTCCGCTTTTTTTGTTTAAATTTTTTGAATCTCCTTCTCCTTTTAAATCTTCTCCTTCGTTTATTACTCTTACTATTTCTCCATATAATTTAGGTATATTTACATTAAGTTCTAATAAAATTCTTGCAGCAACACTATCTCCTTCTCTTAATATACCTATTAAAATATGTTCTGTTCCTATATAGTTATATCCTAATTTTCTTGCTTCTATAAAAGCACTTTCAATAACTCTTTTTGTTCTAGGTGTAAAACCTAATGTATCATCAATAGGTTCTTCTCTTCCTACTAAACTTACTGTTACATCTAATATATCTTCTGGACTTATACCTTGATTTTCTAATACTTTTGATGCAACGCCACTTCCTTCTTTTGCTAGACCATATAATATATGTTCTGTTCCTATATATCTATGTCCTAATTCAATTGCAGCATCATTTGCAATTTCAATTGCCTTTTTTGCTCTACTTGTAAAATTATATGTCATAATAATCAACTCCTTTCTATTTTTTATCTTCTAAAATTTGTTTTATTACTTCTGCTCTTTTTATTTCTCTATCAATTTTACCAAGCTGTTCTCCTAAGTATTTTTGCATATTAGCAGGTTTTATATATAAATACAATTTTTGTACTTGCATGTCTGTTACTTCATCTAATATTCCTAAATCTACTCCTAATTTTATAAGTGATAACAACTCAATTGCTTCTTCAAGAGATATTTTTTTACAGTTTGCAAATATTCCATATGCTCTATATATTTCATCTTCTAATTCTATTCCATTGCTAGCAATTAATTTTCTTGCTTTTCTTTCTTGGTCTATAATCTTTTGTGTTATAATTTCAATATTTTTTGCTATTTCATTTTCTGAAATTCCTAATGTCTGTTTATTTGATATCTGATATAATCCTCCTACAACATTTCCATTTTCTCCATAAATTCCTTTTATATCAACCCCGAAATTATTTATTGCTTGAAATACTTTTTTAGTATTTCCCGTTTTATCAAGTACTGGTAAATGTAGCATAACTGATATTTTTAATCCTGTACCTACATTATTTGGACCTGATGTTAAATAACCATATTTTTTACTTACACAATATCCTAATACTTCTTCTATTTTTTTATCTAATTCAATTGCAAAATTTAGTGTATTTTCTATTTCAAGTCCACTACTATATATTTGTATTTTTAAATGGTCTTCTTCTCCTATTAAAATACATATATTTTCCTCGTCATTAATCATAATTGCACCTGTATTATTTCTTTGTTTTATATATTCTGGTGTTAATAAGTTTTTTTCGACTAAGCTTTGTTTTGTTATTTCATCCATATCTTTTAAGTATAAAAATCTTAATCCATATCCTATTTCATATATGCTCATTTTTATTTTATTTTCTAATTCTTCTAATTCTTGTTTATTTAAGTTAAATTTATATCCATTTATATTTCTAGAAAATCTTACTCTTGTACTTATTGCTACATCTGATTGTTTTCCACTTTGTAAATACCAATTCATATTATGCCTCCTTTGCTATTTTTTCTATATTTTATTTTTGTTTATCATCTTTTTCAATTTTCTTAATCTCATCTCTTAATTTAGCTGCATCTTCATATCTTTCTTCTTTAATCGCTAATTTTAAATCATCTTTTAATTTTTGTAATTCGTTATTGGAATTATCTTTTATATCTTTAACATCTTCTTTTGCTCTTTGTCTTTTTTCTATTTTATTGTCTAAAATTTTTCCTATTCTGCCTACATGTCTATTACTACTTTGTATTCTTTTTATTATAGGATCTAATCTATCTTCAAATACATCATAGCAATTTGCACATCCTAATCTTCCTGTATTTACAATATCATCAAATGTAGAGCCACAATTATCACATTTTAATGCTTTCATTTCATTAAATAATGGCATAAATTCTGGTGTTGCAAAATCTTGCATAAAATCACCAAAGAAACTAGAAAAATCTATTGGCATATTAAAATTCATTTTGCCTATTCCTAATTTTTTACTACATTCTTCACATAAATTTAATTCTTTCCTCATTCCATTAATATTTTCAGAATATCTTACATTTGCTTCTCTTTTTCCACAATTATCACATAACATATAAATTCCTCCCTTACTCTAAATTTAATAACATATTTTTAAAAATTTTTGCTCTTAATTTATCTTTTAAATCTTTTGTCATGCCTAAGACATTATCACTTGTAGCTACTTTTAATAATTTTGCTTCTTTTTTTGTAATTAAGTCATATGTCAAAAAATCACTTATTAAAATATCTACATCATTTGATGTCATTTCATCTCCTATATTTTTTATAATATGCATGAAATAATCAGATTTTGAATTATTAACTCTTTTTATTGTTATATGTCCTCCTCCGCCTCTTTTGCTTTCTACATAGTATCCTTGTGATGGCTTAAATCTAGTTGATATTACATAGTTAATTTGAGAAGGTACACAGTTAAAATGTTCTGCTAATTCATTTCTTTGTATTTCTATTAATTGTTTATCATCTTCAAATAAATCTTTTATAAAATCTTCTATTAAATCCGATATTCTCATAGTATCGCCTCCTGTTTTTTGACTTTGACTTTCTTTGACTTACAATATAAGTATACTACCTTTTAAATTTTTTTCAAGTATTAAATAAGATGTTTTTATGTTAATTTAAGCTGTTTTATTCTATTTTTTTGTATTTTTTCTTTATTTTTCTTTCTTTTTTGTCATTTTATCTAATTCTTTTGCTCTTTCTTTTTGAGTTGGTAATGGTACCCATGCAAAATATGAAGAGACAAATTCTCCATATTTAGTTGCATCTTCCCCCACTTCACATTTCAAATCTTCTCTTTTTTTATTAATTATTTTTTTATTATCATTTTTCATATTTTTTTCTTTATTCATAAAATACACATACCTTTCTATACTTTATTATTTTAGGTATGTGCATTTTTTTAATATTTTATACTTTTTTATGAAAAACTTTTTATTTATTATATGCACAAACACTTTTATCTTTATAAAAATAGACTAGGAAGAATTAAAATTAATTTTTTTAAAAATATTTATATATTACTAACTTTCTTTTCCAGACGTGTTTGCACCTTTTCTAGTTTATATAATCTAGCATCATAGGAATTATGTGCTAATAGATTACCTTCAATTTCATCATCTAACTTATCATTTGTATTTTTAGATTTCTTTTCAAAATATGCTATGATATTATGGATTTCTTCTGAAATTTCTTTTATGTATTTTTCAAATTTTTCATCCATCATTTTTTCAAGTTTCTTTTCAATTCTTCTTTCTTGTTCTTCAAGTCTTTTATTTAGTTTTTCATCAAATCTTTTCTCTTGTTCCTTTAATTTTTCATCAAATCTTTTCTCTTGTTCTTCAAATCTTTTGTTTAATTTTTCATCAATTCTTTTATCTTGCTCTTCAAATCTTTTGTTTAATTTTTCATCAAT
>CALXFD010000020.1 GCA_944387495.1 uncultured Clostridia bacterium
CAGATATAATCTATGATGAAGGCAGCTTTAAAAAAGCTACTATCTTAGGCAATGTTGAAACTGACGGAAAGACATACAAAATTGAATTAAAGGAGGAAAAAAGTATGATGACACGGAGAATTGAAGCAATAACACCAGATAAGGTAAAGGATTTTGTAAAGGCATACAAAGTTTTTTGCAATCCACCATATTGTGAAGCTTGGACAGATACGATGATTATAGAAGAATACATTGAACTAACAAAATATGGACATGTCTATGGCTATTACATTGGAAATGAATGTGTAGGAACTGTAACATTTAGAACAATGTTATTGAAAGATAGACATCCTGTCCATTATGACCATCCTAACAAAATCGCATATCTTGCAGATTTAACAGTTTTGCAAGAATATCGGGGTAATGGGATTGGAACAGAGTTAATGAAATATGCTCTTGAAGTAATGAAACAAGAAGGATATGAAAGAGTATATATGAAGACTCTTGAAGTTGGAAAGTCTATGTCTTACGGCATCGCAGTAAAATTAGGATTTAAATTACTTGAAGGTGTAAATAGTATTGACAAGATGAACAGATTACAAGAAGAAAGAAAAGAGGAAGATTTAAAAATCTACCTTGACAGAGAGCTTTAAAATTTAAAGTGTTTAATCACACTGGGGGAAAATAAAATATTATTTTCCCCTCAATATATAAAATAATATTAAAATGATATAAACTATAGATTATTAGGAGTTGAAGATATTGAACCCGGATTTTAAAAAAATGGAATTAATTCCAGCAATAGTACAAGATTATAAAACAAACCAAGTATTAATGTTAGCGTATGTAAATGAAGAAAGTTATAAATATATGTTAGAAAATAAACAAACATGCTTTTATTCAAGAAGTAGAAAAGAATTATGGCATAAAGGAGAAACATCAGGAAATATTCAAGAAATAAAAGGAATGTATTTAGATTGTGATAATGATACTTTATTAATTTATGTTGATCAAAAAGGAAAAGGAGCTTGTCATACAGGAAATTATTCTTGTTTTTTTAAAGAAGTGATTCCTTATGAAAGTAGTGAAAATATAGATATCTTACAAGAAATCTATAATCAAATTATAGATAGAAGTGTAAATCCAAAAGAAAATTCTTATACTAATTATTTATTAGATGAAGGAATTGATAAAATATGCAAAAAAATTGGAGAAGAAGCAACTGAAACAGTTATAGCTGCTAAAAATCCAAATAAAGAAGAATTAGTAGGTGAAATTTCTGATTTAACATATCATACACTTGTATTAATGTTTAAGACTAATGTTTCATTACAAGAGGTAAAAAATAAATTAATAGAAAGACATAAAAAACAAGGTAATAAAAAGAAAAAAAATATAAGAGGAGATTATTAAGGGGGAATTATAATGAAAGGAAAGGTACAACCAAAAACTTTACCAGGCTTCATGGAATTATTACCAAATGAACAAATTTTATTCAATAAAATGAAAGAAATAATAAAAAAATCTTATGAAAAATATGGATTTTTGCCATTAGACACGCCAATAATAGAAGATGCTAATGTTTTACTTGCAAAAGCAGGTGGAGAAACAGAAAAACAAATATATAAATTGAAAAAAGGTGAAAATGACTTAGCTCTTAGATTTGATTTGACAGTTCCTTTAGCTAAATATGTAACGGAGTACTATGATAAATTAAGTTTTCCTTTTAAAAGATATCAAATAGGAAAAGTATATCGAGGGGAAAAACCACAAAGAGGAAGATATAGAGAGTTTTATCAATGTGATGTTGATATTATTGGTGATGGAGAATTATCTATAATAAATGATGCAGAAATTCCATCTATTATATATAATACTTTTAAAAAACTTGGATTTGATGATTTTACGATTTGTATTAATAACAGAAAAATATTAAATGGATTGTTTTCAAGTTTAGAACTTGAAGATATATCGCCTGAGATATTAAGAATAATTGATAAAATAGAGAAAATAGGAAAAGAAGAAGTAAGAAGAGAATTATTAATATCTATACCAGAGAAAAAAGTTGATGTAATAATGCAATTTTTAGAAATAAAAGGAAAAAATGAAGAAAAAATTCAAGCTTTAGAAAGTATGAATATTGATAATGCAATTTTTAAAGAGGGGATAAATGAAATCAAAGAAGTTTCAAAATTTATCAAAATTTTTGGAGTTCCAGAAGAAAATTATAAAATTGATTTAACTATAGCTAGGGGATTAGATTATTATACAGGAACAGTTTATGAAACATTTCTAAATCAATATAAAAATTTAGGAAGTATATGTTCAGGAGGAAGATATGATAATTTAACAGAATATTATACAGAAAGAAAGATGCCAGGAGTAGGAATTTCAATAGGACTATCAAGATTATTTTTTCAATTAGTAGATAATGAAATAATTTCAGCAAATGAGGAATCAATTACAGATGTATTAATAATTTCAATGACAGAAGATTGTGAAATGTGTGCAAAAATAGCTTCAAAGTTAAGAGAAGAAGATATAAATGTACAAATTAATATAGAACAACAAAAATTAGGAAAAAAATTTAAATATGCAAATAATATTAATGCAAGATATGTAATAATTATAGGAGAAGATGAAATAAAAAATAATGTAATAACATTAAAAGATATGAGTTCAGGAGAACAAAATACCATTACATTAGAAGAAACTATAACGGTAGTGCAAAAAGCAAAAAATAAAGATTAGGAAGGAAAGTGCAATAAACAAATGGCAAATAATTTTGTAAGATATGAAGATTTAATAACAATAGAGGAATATGATGAAAAAACAGATAAAGAAGAATTTGTATTACTTCCATTAGAAGATGATTTGGTAATTGGAAGATATCAAGAAAGAAGAAATATGTTAGAATATGGACATCAAATTGCTGTAAGAAAAACAGTGTATGAAAAACTTATAAATGTTGCAAAAGATTTAAAAGAAATAAATGCAAATTATAAAGTAATAGTAGTATATGGATTTAGAGATATGAAAAAACAAGAAAGATACTTTAATGAAATACTAGAAGAGGTAAAGGGAAATTTTCAAGACGAAATGGAAATGTATGAATATATACATGAAAAAATTGCAGTACCAGTTGTTTCAGGACATCCAACTGGTGGAGCAGTTGATGCAGCAATATATGATAGTAAAGAAAATAGAATATTAGATTTTGGTTCAGAAATATTAGATTATAGCACTACACAATGCTATTATGAAGCTGACGATATATCAGAAGAAGCAAAGAACAATAGAAAAATATTAAGAAGAATAATGATGAAAGAAGGATTTGCTCCTTATGATGGAGAATGGTGGCATTTTTCATACGGAGATAAAGAATGGGCTTTTTATTATGATAAAGAAAAGGCATTATATAATCAAGTTGAAGCAAGTAGAATCTTTGGAGAAGAAAAATGCATATCATAATTATGTTGACAAAACAGATGACATCATATATAATAATACCAATTAGCAAAAGCTAATTGGTATTTTATTAACAAGTCTTTAAAAGGAGGTCATTGACATGAAAGAAAGATTTGTAGAGTATTGTGATGGCAATCGGATTGAAGTAGATGTTTTAGAAGGATATCACTTCAAAGAAGGAACTGTTAATGATGGATATGTAATAGAAGATGATTTAGGAAATCAACTTTTAAGAATTCCGTCAGGTTACACAGCAGATGGGTTATACATTAGAGGATTTTGGGTTTCAAGATATAAAATATCGGTAGACGATGAAGGAAATCCACATTCAATCGCAGGAAAATATCCATGTGTAGATATTAACTTTTTTGATGCGATGAAGAAAGCAAAGAAAATGAATGGCGATTTGATAGCAAAAGAAGAGTATAATCGAATTTGTATGTGGCTAGTACAAACGGGTGCAGCAACTTTTGAGGAAGTTTTCATTAAAGGAAATAATGATATTGGAAATTACTCAAATCCGTTTGTACTTGAGAAGACAGGTTCTAATCCTAAATGGATGCGTAATCGTTTAGATTGTTTCTGGGGAGGAGCATATATATGGACGACAGAAAAATCTGAACTTTATGACCATCATAGAATTATTAGAGGAGGTCATAACTCGTATTTTACCACAGAAGAAAAGCATCCACCTGTTTTTAGAACATGGGCAGATCCAGAAAAAGATAGCCCAAACATTACATTTAGAACTGTTGTTAGAGACCCGAAAGACTAGCTTAAAAGGAGTAGTATATAATGTTTGTTTTAACAATATATACTACTCCTTATTATTTTACCTATTCTTTTAAACTAATATAATCGTGCTAGAAGCATCATATTTTTCTTCTAAAATTTATTGTGATATTACTATTTTTAATCTTGTTAACCGCACATATATTGTTTTCGATAAATTATAGATTAGAATCGTAAGTGTAGTGATATTCTTTATTTTTTAAATCCATTCTCCATATTTTTTGATATAGATTTTTTTAGCAAATAATGCAATTACACAATATATAGCAGTTATTATAAATATCATAAGAATATATACGCTAGGCATTGGAACTAATCCTATAAGTTTTCCAAGTCCAGTAAAAGGAACAATTAATCCAACTATTATTAATAATATAGAAGAAAAATAAACCATTTTATTTGCATTACTTTGAACAAAAGGGAGCTTTGATGTTCTAATTATATGCATTCCAATTAAATTTGAAACAATACTATAACTAAACCAAACTGTTTGGAACATTGCTGCTTGCCTTATTCCAAAGACAAACCATAATGTAGCAAATACTATTAAATCAAAAACAGAACTTAGAGGTCCCATAAAAAGCATAAATTGTTTTAGACTTTTTATACTAAATTTCTTAGGTTTTTCTATAATTTCTTTATCTACATTATCAAAAGGTATTGTCATCTGACCAAAATCATATAATAAACTTTCAACTAATAACTGTATAGGAGTTTCAGGCAAAAATGGTAATGCAATACTTGCAACAATAACAGATAAAACTTCACCAAAGTTAAAGCTTACTGCCATTTTTATATATTTCATTAAATTTGCAAATGTTTTTCTACCTTCTGTTACACCATCTAGTAAAACATTAAGATTTTTTTCTAAAAGAATAATATCAGCAGATTCTTTTGCGATGTCAACTGCTGTATCAACAGATATACCAACATCTGAATTTGTAAGAGAAGGGCTATCATTTATACCATCTCCCATATATCCAACAACATTTCCATGAGCTCTTAAAATACGAACAATTCTGGCTTTTTGAATAGGAGAAAGTTTAGCAAAAATATTATTATTTTTTAATAATCTTAAAACTCCAAAGTCTGAAAGCTTGTCTAATTTGCTACCAAGTATTATATGTTTAGAATTTATTCCTACTTTATCACAAACAGCTTTTGTAACTTCTAGGTTATCACCTGTCAAGACAATTACACGAATACCATTTTCATTCATTCTTAATATAGATTCTTTTGCACTCTTTTTAGGAGGGTCAAGAAATCCTATAAAGCCAAGAAGTAGCATATTTTTTTCATCTTTAACACCAAAATTTTCAATATTTTCTATATCATTTTTTTGGCAAATTGCAATAACTCTAAGGCCATCTTTATTTAATGATTTTGTCATATTAATAATATCTTGTTTAAGAACTTTTGTTAGAGTAGAAATTTCTCCTTTATAATCAACCATAGTACATATATTTAAAATTTCTTCAACTGCACCTTTTGTAATTAATTGTTTTTTGTTATTTTTATCTTTAACAATAACAGATAAACGTCTACGAGAAAAATCAAATGGTATTTCATCTACTTTTGAATAGTCTTTTATAATGTCTTTCAAATCTGTTTTAATAGCACGGTTAATAACTGCTTCATCAATATTTCCTTTTAAACCTGTTTGAAAACTAGAATTTAGAAAAGCATGTTTTAAAATTCTTAAATCTTCTTCTCCTTTAATATCTAAATATTTTTCTAAAACTATTCTATCTTCTGTTAATGTGCCAGTTTTATCAGTACATAAGATATTCATAGCACCAAAATTTTGGATAGAATCTAATTGTTTTACAATAGTTTTCTTTTTAGACATCCTAATTGCACCTTTTGAAAGGCAAGATGATAATATAACAGGCAATAGAAGAGGTGTAATAGTTATGGCAATTGCAACAGCAAATGTAAATGCAATTACAGTATCATGTTTCCAAATATTTAGTAAAAATACGATAGGAATTATAATTAGCATAAATCTAATTAATAATTTACTAATACTTTCAATACCTTTTTGGAATGCAGTTTTAGGTTTACCAGATGTAATAGTATGAGCTATTTTCCCAAAATAAGAATCATCACCAATTTTTATAACAACACCTTTTGCACTACCAGAAACTACATTTGTTCCCATAAAACATATATTATTTAAGTCAGAAATATTATCTAGCTTATCCAAAGTTCCATCATATTCAGTTGATTTTTTTACAGCTTCTGATTCACCAGTTAATGATGATTGGCTAACATATAAATCTTTGTCTTCTATAATTCTTAAATCAGCAGGAAGCATACTTCCTGCTGAAAGTAATACAGTATCATTAATAGTTATATTTTTTATAGGAACTAAAACTTCTCTACCATTTCTAATTACTCTACAAGTTGTAGCAACAAGTTCTTTTAGATTTTCAGCAGCTTTATTTGAGCGGTATTCTTCAAAAAAATCTAATAATGTACTTGCAATTACCAAAATTACAATAACAATTATATTTGCATAGCTTGGTTCTTCTGGAAGATAAATATCTGTATAACATAATAGAACAATTATACCTAACAATATAACATTAAATGGACTTAATAGACTATCTAAAAAATAGTGATACCATTTTCTTGGACGTGCTTGTTTAATTTCATTTGAACCATATTTATGAGTATATGAAGATATTTCGTCTGTGGTTAATCCTTCATTTTTAATATTATGAGTTTCAATAAATTTGTCTTTTGGCAATAAACAATCTTCACCATAAAGTTTATTGATATTTACTTCTTCGTTTTCTTTCACGTTTGCCATATATTCATCTCCATTTTAAATTTATATATAAGGAGTATAACCAGAATTTGTTTAATTTATTACTATATAAGTAAACTTCTATAAATTGCTCTAATTATTTACTATATGCAACTTTGGAAAATTATATATAAGTATTGTATTTTTTATTTTTATAATTTATAATGTGAATAGAAAAACAAATGATGATTTTGGAGGGGATATGATGAAAAAATCTAAGGAAAGTAAGGTAGAAGACGAGAAAGTAAAGAATAAGAAAATGTTAAAAAATATTTTAATTATTTTGCTAATTATTTTAGTAATAATTTTGGTAGCAGATGTATATAAATGGTTTGCTTTAAAACAGGTACAAGAGAGTTTTGAAAAGTATGAAAACATTTCTAATTATTCCTTTGTTGCTAAATCTAATGATAGTCAAATTTCTTTTTGGAAGATGGGAAATGTTGAAAAACAAGTATCAGAAAGTAAAAATTTAAATGCAAAGATTGTTAAGTGGCAAGATAAAGAAAGTGGAGAATATTATACTTTATTTGAACAAAATAAAAAATATTCAACTGATAATAAGGCACAAATGTACGAAATGCCAACACATTCATACACAGATACAGATTCAAACAATGTAAGAATTTTGCTTGCCATTATGCCTACTTTGAATATAAGTAGTGAAGATTATAATGGAATAGAAGCTTTTAAAATTTCTATGCAAGGAAATGTAGAGATTATTTCCAAAGATAAAGGATTATTATTATATTCAAAATATGGAGATAATGAAACATATTATGAATATTCATTTAATACAGTTACACGGAAATGATGTAGAAAAACCAGATATAAGTTCATATCAAAATATTGATTAACTAAAAATAATATTGACTATTAGATTTTTATACATCTATTAGTCAATATTTTTTATGTATCATGCTTTTATGGAAAAAATATTTATGCAAGCTCTATTTGCATAATAGTGAATTATATAGTATTATATATGTATTGAATTTATAAATAGAAAGAAGGAATAGTTTTGAATATTTTAGCAGTAGGAGATTTAATCGGAAATGCAGGCATTAAGGAATTAAGTAAAAGATTAAATAATATAAGAGAAAAAGAAAAGATAGATTTTGTAATAGTAAATGGAGAAAATTCAGCAGAAGGTATGGGAATGACTGAAAAAAATTTCCATGATATTTTATCTCAAAATGTAGATGTAATAACAATGGGAAATCATACTTGGGGTAAAAAAGATATTTTTAAATTTATAGACCATCCTAAATTAATTAGACCTGCTAATTATCCAAGAGGTGTAGTTGGAAAAGGATATGGTATTTACGAATGTAATAATAAAAAAATAGGCGTTATCAATTTAATTGGTAGAGTAGATATAAATATTTTAACAGAAAATCCATTTATCATAGGTAAAGATATTGTAAATAAAATAAAAAATGAAGTTGATATCATAATAGTAGATTTTCATGCAGAAGCATCTGCTGAGAAAATAGCTATGGGAAATTATTTAGATGGAATGGTTACAGCAGTATATGGAACACATACACATGTGCAAACGGCAGATGACAGAATATTCCCAAATGGAACAGCATATATTACAGATATAGGAATGACAGGTCCAAAAAATTCTGTAATTGGTATGGATATTTCTGCTTCAATAAAACGTTTTGAAACTACTTTACCAGAAAGATATAAGGTAGCAGGTGGAGATTGTATTTTTAATGGTGTTATCTTTAATATAGATGATAATACAAATAAAGTAGTAAATATGAAAAGATTATATTTTAATAAATAAAATACAATTAAAAAAATTGAATAATTAGGGTTATTAGATAAAAAAATAATATAATAAAGACTTATGGAAAATAAAGTCGAAACAAGAGAAAAATTGCGATGAAAACTTTAAAATATTTTATAAAAAGTATTTACAACTATTTCCATTTATTGTAAAATAAAAATCGTAAAAGTTGCAACAAAAAAATTAAAAGTTATAGGAGGCAAAAGAAAATGGAAGTTTTAAAAATTTCATCAAAATCAAACCCTAATTCAGTTGCAGGAGCAATTGCTGGATTAGTTAAAGAATCAAACAAAGCAGAAATGCAAGCAATTGGTGCAGGAGCACTAAATCAAGCGGTAAAAGCAGTAGCAATAGCAAGAGGATTTGTAGCACCATCAGGAGTAGACTTGGTATGTATACCAGCTTTTGCAGAGGTAGAAGTAGAAGGAGAAGATAGAACAGGTATAAAATTGATTGTAGAATCAAGAGCATAGATTTTTTATGAGGAAGTAAAACTTCCTCATTTTTGTATATATCACTATTTTTCTAAGGTAAAATTAGTAATACTTATGCTTGACAATAAAAGTGTTTTATGAAAAAATAGGACTGGTAAAAAATTATAAGAAGAAATAGGAGGAACAAAAATGGAAAAAGTTAGAGGATTTGAGATAGCAAAAGGATTTGAAAATCAAGGAATAAATTTACCAGTAAGAAAAACAAAATATTCTGCTGGATATGATGTAGAAGCAGCAGAAGATACTGTTATACCAAGTTTTAAGAAAGGTATGGCACCTACTATGGTTAAAACTGGAATTAAAGCTTATATGCAAGATGATGAAATGTTATTATTATATAATCGTAGTTCTAACCCAAAAAAGAAAGGATTAATTTTAGCAAATAGTGTAGGTGTAGTTGATAAAGATTATTATGGAAATCCAGATAATGATGGACATATCATGTTTGCTTTTTATAATATAAAAGATGAAGATATTACTATAAAAAAAGGTGAGGCTATTGGACAAGCTATCTTCCAAAAATATTTAGTTACAGATGATGATGTAGCAGAGGGAGAAAGAGTTGGAGGATTTGGTTCAACAAGTAAATAATAGCATATAGCATTGTTATAATAGATAGTCTATAAAAAAATTAAAACAAAAAAATAAAAAAAATTTATCCTTAGAAACAAAAGGGATTGAATGGATTTTTTACATAAAAAGTAGTGGTAAAGGCTTTGACTTTTACCACTTTTTGTAGTATAATAAAGATGGTTAAAAAATCCAATAAAGTTAAAATATAGACATAACTTTATTATATTTTTTTGCTGATAAAAATGCTGAAAGGAGTTGACTTACATGTTTAATGTAGGAGACAAAATAGTGTATCCAATGCATGGAGCAGGAACAATAGACGCAATAGAGGAAAAAGATATTTTAGGGCAAAAACAATCATATTACATACTTAAAATGCCTGGTGAGGTTAAAGTAATGATACCTACTGCAAAAGCAGAAGAAGTAGGTGTTAGAAATATAATAAATAAAGAATCAGCAGACGAAGTTTTAGGAGTACTAGAAAAAGATGAAACAGCTATGGATAAAAACTGGAATAAACGTTATAGAGATAATATGGATAAAATGAAAAGCGGAGATATTTATGAAATCGCAGATGTTGTAAGAAATTTAAGTTTTAAACAAAAAGAAAAAGGTCTTTCAACAGGTGAAAAGAAGATGCTAAATAATGCAAAACAAATTTTAGTTAGTGAATTAGTTTTAGCAGAGCATGCTTCAAAAGAAGAAATAGAACAAATCGTAGATAATAAAATTAATACATCTTTTATGATGTTTAGAGCAGAAGATATAAAACAAGAAAGTGTTGTAAACAAATTTATACCTTTTGATGGTACAAATAATAATTAATTATTTAGAATTTAAGCTGAATGCAGTAGGCTAGAACTAGGAAATATTATGAATAATATTTTCTAGTTCTTTTTATTAGAAATATTTATAATTCTATTAAATCTTGCCAATATTTTTTAGGCATAAATTGCATTTGGCATCTTTCATTTTTTCTTTCTTTAATAGAAATTGTATTAAAAAATAATTTCCAAAGTTCCTGATATTTTTGCTCATTATCTTTTATAGTAGGAATAGAAATATTAATATTATCAACAATCCTATATTCATTGCCATTATAAATAAAATATAACTCTCTATTTTTATCATGTATTATAAATTTTTGTGAAGGTAGCCTTCTTATAAAATGATGTCCCAATGGTTCTATAATATCATTTTCAGGATGAATAGAAGCATAAAAAATATTATTATCTATTTCTATAAATCTTAAAAGACCTTTTAATTTGTGACATTCAGATAATGTATATTTTCTCATCAAGATTACAGAATACACATAAGATAAAGTGAGCATTGTATTAATTTTAGGACCAACATCAAAACCATTACATAAATATTTTAATATATTTATTTCTTTATCTTTTCTATTAGAATTAAAAGCATAAAAACTATTATATAATGCCTCATAACATATATTTTTATTAATACCATTAAAAACTCTTTCAGCTTTATTTTCATCAGTTTTTATATAAAAAACTTTATCTAAAAAATTAGGAATATATTTTTCCTCTGCATAAACATTTTGAGGTAGTAATTTATTAGAATAACAATAAAAAACAATTGTTAATAATCCGTTAAAAGTACCATCATATGTAAAAATTTTATTTATAAGCTTCCAGTTAGACATTTTATTTTATCCTCCTTTGTAGGGAGCAAATTATCAAAAATAGATAATTGCTCAAATTTTTGTGATGGCAAATTTTTTCTTTCTGATGAAAGCAAATTTGTTTCTATAAAATTTTTATTAAATTTATAAACATGTTCAAAATATTTGCCTTTACAAGTTATAAAATATTGAGCTCTTTTAAGAACAACACCTAATTTTTTTAAACTATCAAAATTTAAAGAAAATTCACGTCTAGCAGATATAATTTTTTTTGCACTTATTACTCCAATTCCAGGAACTCTAAGCAAAGTATAATAATTAGCAGTATTAATTTCTACTGGAAATTTATCTAAATTACGCAATGCCCAATCACATTTAGGGTCTAGCAAAGTGCTAAAATTAGGGTTTTCTTTATTCAAAAGTTCATCTGCTGTAAAACCATAAAACCTCAAAAGCCAATCAGCTTGATAAAGCCTGTTTTCTCTTAAAAGAGGTGGTTTTTCTAATGTTGGTAAATTTCTATCATTATTTACTGAAATATATGCAGAATAGTAAACTCTTTTTAGGCTAAGTTTTTTATACATACTTTCAGATAATTTCAATATTTTTAAATCACTTTCAGGTGTAGCACCAACAATCAATTGAGTAGTTTGACCAGCTGGAACAAAATTCTTTTTAAATCTTGACTTATCTTGGTGATTAATTTTTATATTATTTGAAATATATTTCATTGGATGAATAATGCCATCTTTTTCTTTTTGTGGAGCTAAAAGTTTTAAACTATCATTAGAAGGTAATTCTATATTAATACTTAACCTATCAACTAAACATCCTAATTTATCAATTAAATCTTGATTACAACCAGGAATAGTTTTGCAATGAATATATCCATTAAAATTATATTCATTTCTTAAAATAGATACAGTATTAATTAATAATTCCATAGTATAATCAGGAGAGCGTACAACAGCAGAGCTTAAAAAAAGTCCTTCAATATAGTTTCTCTTATAAAAATTGATAGTTAAATCAGCAACTTCTCTTGGTGTAAAAGTGGCTCTTGGAACAGAATTTGTAGCTCTATTTATACAATATTTACAATCATAGATACAGCTATTTGAAAAAAGAATTTTTAAAAGAGAAATACATCTACCATCAGCACCCCATGTATGGCAGATACCGTGATATATCGCCATTACCAATACCATTATTCTTATTTTTTCTATTACTGCCACTCGAACTGCATGAAGCATCATATTTGGCAGAATCTGCTAAGATTTTTAATTTATCAAAAATATCCATAAAGCTACCTCCAAACATATGTGTGATTATATCATAATAAAATTATAGTGTCAAATATTTGTTTGGATAAAATAAAAATGAGCAGAAATTATATTCTACTCATTTTATAGCTAATTATGGAATTGTCTATAATACCTATCAGCACCTTTTATATTAAATAAAAAAATAATTAAAGCATACACACCAATAAAAAAAGCAAGCTTAAACACAACATTCCACAAAAAAGGAAGAAAAGAAAAATTAAAAAACATAGTAATTCCATAAGCCAAAATACAAGCTATAATTGGTTTAATGCAAATATTCTTTACATTGATAGAAAATGTAATTCTTTTTCGCAATTGAATACTACTAATAGTAAAATTAAGTAATTCACTAACAAAAATACTTAAAATATAACCTGTCATACCCAAATGAGGTACAACGAAAAATATAATTGTAATAGTAACAACTAAATCTATAATATTGCATAACATAACACTAACTTGTTCATTAATACCTTTTAAAATATTATCAATAACATTATCTATGTACATAAAGAAAACTAATGGAGCAAGAATTTTGAGCCATTTTCCAGCTTCTAAATTTTGATAAATTAGAATGCTTAATTCATTTCCATAAAACAAGAAAATACTAGACATTGCAATAGAAAAAATAAAAGTACTTTTAAAAATAGTATTACAAATATATTTCATTCTATTTGTATTTTTTCCAGCTAGTAACCTTGAAAACTCAGGAACAAGTAATCCGCTAAAAGAAGCAATAAATACATTAGCAAAAAGCAATACAGGCATAACCATTCCACTTATTAAACCATAGCCAGATACAGCCATTTGATATGTCATACCAGACATAGATAATCTAAGTGGGATAAGAAATTGCTTTAAAGAAGAAAGACCAGAGCGGATACATGAAGTTATGGAAATTGGGAAAGCAATTTTAAAAATCCTTTTTTTCATTTGAATAGGTAAATTTCTTTTATTTATATATTTTTTTCTATCTATTAAATAAAAAATAATATTTAAAGAAAAAGAAAATAGTTCAGAGAACACATCAGCTAATATTAATGAAATACAAATTGCTTCAATTTCCTTAGAAATACTAAATTGCAATAAAATAATTGTAACTATTATTTTTACACTAACTTCTAATGTTTGAGAAATTGCACTTTTATAAGATTTTGCAACAGAAGAGAAATATCCTCCTATTACAGAAGAAATAGAAATAAAAGGCAATCCAAGAGAAATTGCATAAATTGGCATAGGTGAAACAGAATCATTTAATAAAAAATGTGTTACACAAGGTGCAAATATAATTATAAGTATAGATGCAACAATACCAAGTAATAATGCAAAAAACATACATGTTCTAACAGCTTTTATTCCATTAATATAATTTTTCTTCTCAAATTCTTCTGAGACAATACAGGTACAAGCTATGCCAATTCCGGAAGTCGCAACAGTTATTGCAAATGAATAAACAGACATAATTAAACTAAAAATACCAATTGTTTCAGAACCAACTTTATTTGCTACATATATATTAAAAACTAAACTAATACCTCTCATTAATAGAGCAGTAGAAGTTAGTATAAAACCATTAATAAAAAATAATTTTGCTCTTCTCAAAATATCACCATTTAATAATATTTAGAAAAAAGCAAAATATTCTTCTTGACACGTCCCCAATGTTTCACTTGATAATATTTATAGTAGTAGTAACAGTAGCTCCATCTGTTGAAGCTAAAATTTTAATATCATTACCTGTATTATTCTTAAACTTAAAATCATAGCTACCATAAGCAACTGCTGCATCTTTATCTTTTTTTACATATGGTACATGATTACTATGTGGATGTCTTTCTACAACTTGTAAATTTGGGTTTGCTAATACGGCATTATATAATGTACTACTTATTTGGCAATTACCGCCACCATAGCCTTTTTTCTTGTTTCCATTGTGGTCATATATATCTGCTTTTTCATATCCTTTACTACTTGTAGAAGGACCAACAGTATTACAAAATGAAAAAGTTGCACCATTTTTTACAATTGTTCCATTTAATGTTGAACATGTGATTTTTATATTGTTTTGTCTACTACTATCTTTGGAATAAATATTGGTTGTAAAAGTAGAAAGTTGTTCTTCAATAGGGGTTTTGGCTTTTTCAGAATTAGTATTTGTAGTATTTTCAGATGTAGTGTTATTTGTTGTATTATCATTTGAAATTTCATTTTGCTCTGTATTGTTAGTAGTATTATCTTGTTCAACATTTTCATTTTTTACATTATTTTCAGCAGATGTTTTATTTGCTTCATAATTACTAGAATTGGTATTATTATTTCTAGCAAACATATAAATACCTATACCAATTAAAACTATCAAAAATAAAATTATAAAAATTCCTGTTTTTTTATTCATAAAATCACCAGTCTTATTGTAACCAAAAATTAAAAAATTATTGACAATTATTTAAAAAATAAGTATAATAAATATGTAAAGTGAAAAAATAAAGGAGAAAAAAATGCTTGCTAAATATTGGAAAAAAATAGGTTTATTAATTTTAATAATTGCATGTGTATTTAATATAATGAGCAAATTAGTTAATAAATTATCACTTAACAGTGAAATGTTATCTTCCGCTCAATATGTACAAAATGAAGAGCAAAAAGAAGAATCTGAAAATATAACAGAAAATCAATAAATAAGACTTGAAATATTTTTAAATATATGTTATTATAAAAACTAGTCGAATTATTTTATCATGAGAAAGAGGTGAACTGTAATGAAAGAAGGAATACATCCAAATTATAATCAAACTACAATAACATGTGCATGTGGAAATGTTTTAGAAGTAGGTTCAACAAAAAAAGATATAAAAGTAGATATTTGTTCAAAATGTCATCCATTCTGGACAGGTAACCTAAGACAAGAAACAGCAGGTGGTAGAGCAGATAGATTTAAGAAAAAATATGGACTTGCATAATTAAATTCAATAATTAAAAAATTGAAATTTAAAAAGTAAGTCAAAATTTTAATTGTATTTAGAATATTTTAGTAAATATAGTTTTAGATTAAAAAGTCTAAAGCTATTTTTTTATCTAAAAAGGGGGTATTCTTTAATTTACAATATAAGCAAAAAGATAAATGCTGTGCTTAGGTTGGTGCTTATGCTTATGTTAATGCTTAGGGGGATATGTATAAAATATTTATGCAGTGACGAATGCACCCGGGAATAGCCGTATGCCTTCTTAGCAATAAGCAAATGAGGAAGCGGTTCCCGAGAGGCTCGTTTGTTTATTGATTAGAAGGCATAGGCTATGGGAGGGTAAGCCGAGGAGCGGAATAAATATTTTATACATATCCCCCTAAGCATTAACATAAGCATAAGTACCAACCTAAGCACAGCATTTATCTTTTTGCTTACACTGCAAATTAAAGAAAAGCCTATAAATTACTTGCAAAATTCGCCAAAATATAATAAAATATTCAAATAGCGGAGGTATAACAATGGATACAACAAATAAAGTTAAAGAACAAGAAAAATTTATAGAAAAAATACAAGAAATAAACCAAAATAAACAGTTAAAATATAACATCCTAACAATGGGATGCCAATTAAATGAAAATGACTCAGAAAAATTATGCGGAATGCTCGAAAAAATGGGTTACACAAAAACTGAAAACCCAAAAGAAGCAGATTTATGTTTGTTTAATACATGTTGTGTAAGAGAAAATGCAGAGGACAAACTATTTGGAAAATTAGGAGAATTAAAAAGAGTAAAAGAACAAAGAGGAGCAATAATAGCAATAGGTGGATGTATGATGCAAGAAAAGCATATTACAGATAAAATAAAGGAATCATATCCATTTGTTGATGTAATATTTGGAACACATACTTTATACAGATTTCCAGAAGATTTATACAAAGCATTAGTAGAAAAGAAAAAACAAGAAGATATATTAGATATAGATGGAGAAATTTTTGAAAATCTACCAATAAAAAGAGATAGTAATATAAAAGCATCTGTAACAATAATGAATGGATGCAATAATTTTTGTACATATTGTATAGTTCCTTATGTTAGAGGAAGAGAAAGAAGTAGAGAACCAAGAGCAATAATAGAAGAAGTAAAAGAACTTGCAAGTGGAGGTTACAAAGAAATAACTTTATTAGGACAAAATGTAAATTCATATTTAAGAGTAGAAAAAGAAAAAAATATAGAATTTGAGCAATATGAAGGAGTAAACTCATTTGCAACACTATTAAGAGCTATAAATAAAATTAATGGAATAGAAAGAATAAGATTTGTATCACCACATCCAAAAGATTTTACAGATGACGTTATAGAAGCAATTGCAGATTGTGATAAAGTATGTAAATTAATACATTTGCCACTTCAATCTGGAAATACAAAAGTATTAAAAGAAATGAATAGAAGATATACAAAAGAACAATATTTGAACTTAGTAGAAAAAATGAAAAACAAAATACCAAATTTAACATTATCAACAGATATTATCGTAGGTTTCCCAGGAGAAACAGACGAAGAATTTGAAGATACATTAGATGTAGTAAATAAAGTAAAATTTGAACAAGTATATATGTTTATCTATTCAAGAAGAGTAGGAACACCAGGAGATAAAATGAAAGAGCAAATTCCAGAAGAGATAAAACATAAAAGATTTGACAAATTAAAAGCATTAGTAGAAAGCCAAATAGAAGAAAATAATCAAAAATATGTAGGTACAATTCAAAAAGTATTAGTAGAAGGAAAAAGCAAAAATAATGAGAATATGCTTACAGGTAGAACAGATAGTAATAAAGTAGTTATATTTGAAGGGGATACAAGCTTAATCAATAAAATAATAGATTTAAAGATTATTTCAGAACATATGTGGTATTTAAAGGGAAAATATGAATAAATAAACACATATGCAAATAAATAAAAACACAAGACAGGAGGCAAACTATGGCAGAAAAACAGCAATTTTCACCAATGATGCAAAGGTATCTTGAAACAAAAGAGCAATACAAAGATTGTATATTATTTTACAGATTAGGAGATTTCTATGAAATGTTCTTTGATGATGCAATAACAGCAGCACGAGAACTAGAAATAACTTTAACAGGGAAAGATTGTGGACAAGAAGAAAGAGCCCCAATGGCAGGAGTGCCACACCATGCAGCTGAAATGTATATTTCAAAATTAATTGCAAAAGGTTATAAAGTTGCAATTTGTGAACAACTAGAAGACCCAAAAAATGCAAAAGGTATTGTAAAAAGAGGTGTTATTAGAGTTGTTACGCCAGGTACTATTGTAGAGAGTAATATGCTAGAAGAAAGAAAAAATAATTTTATTATGGCAATTTATAAATCTGGCATATATTTTGGAATTAGTGTTTGTGACATTTCAACTGGTGAATTTTATGCAGCTGAAATTAGAGATAATAATAATTTTCCACAATTATTAGATGAACTTGCACGATATTCTCCATCTGAACTTGTAATAAATTCTAATTTAGCAGATTGCCAAGAAGAAATGAGTAAAATTAAAGAAAGATTTTCTTGCTATATTACAAGATTTCAAGATAAATTTTTTGAAAATAAAACAGATATTATAAAATTAAGATTTAACCTTATAGATACTAATCAAAAAAATATCGAAAATATACAAGAAAAAACATTAGCAGTTCCAGCAATTAATGCATTAATTGAATATATTGAGCAAACTCAAATGACAAGCTTAGACCATATAAATAAAATTACAATTTATCAAATTTCTAAATATATGTCATTAGATATTAATGCAAGAAGAAACCTAGAAATTACAGAGAAAATGAGAGATAAATCTAAAAAAGGAACACTTTTATGGGTTTTAGATAAAACATCAACTTCAATGGGAGGTAGACATCTAAGAAGATGGTTAAATGATCCATTAATTGATACAATGGAAATAAATAAAAGATTAAATGCAGTTAAAGAATTAAAAGAAGATGTAATTTTAAGAGGAGATGTTATTGAAAACCTAAAAAAAGTGTATGATATAGAAAGACTGGCTGGTAAAATGGCATATGGTAATGCTAATGCAAGAGATATGATTACATTAAAAAATTCTCTTATAAAATTACCAGAAGTAAAAAATATATTACAAGATTGTAAATCAGCTCTGTTAAAAGAATTATATGAAAACTTAGATGAATTACAAGATATATACGAATTAATTGAAAAATCAATAGTTGATGACCCACCAATGACTGTTAAAGATGGTGGAATAATAAAATTAGGATTTGATGAAGAAATAGATAGACTAAAAACAGCTACAACAGAAGGAAAAAATTGGATTATTAAATTAGAAGCAGAAGAAAGAGAAAAAACTGGAATAAAGAATTTAAAAGTTGGATTTAATAAAGTATTTGGATATTTTATAGAAGTAACAAAATCAAATTTAGCACAAGTTCCAGATAGATATATAAGAAAGCAAACATTAACAAATGCAGAAAGATATATAACAGAAGAACTAAAAAATTTAGAAAATCAAATATTAGGAGCAGAAGAAAAAGTTGTAAATTTAGAGTATAATGCATTTACAATGGTTAGAGAAGAAATAGCAAAAAATATAATCAGGTTACAAAAAACAGCAAATGTTGTATCTACATTAGATGTATTAGCATCTTTTGCTCAAGTTGCAGAAGATATGAATTATTGTATGCCAATTGTAGATAATTCTGGAACAATAGATATAAAAGCAGGTAGACACCCGGTTATAGAAAAAATGCTTGGAATGGGAAGTTTTGTTGATAATGATACATATTTAGATGAAGATGAAAATAGATTATCAATAATTACAGGTCCTAACATGGCTGGTAAATCTACATATATGAGACAAGTAGCTTTAATTACCCTTATGGCACAAGTAGGAAGTTTTGTACCAGCACAAGAAGCAAGAATAGGAGTAGTTGATAAAATATTTACAAGAGTTGGAGCATCAGATGATTTAAGTATGGGACAAAGTACTTTTATGGTTGAAATGATGGAAGTTGCAACAATATTGAAAGAAGCAACAAAAAATAGTCTAGTAATATTAGATGAAATAGGTAGAGGAACATCAACATATGATGGACTTTCAATAGCATGGGCAGTAGCAGAATATATAGCAAATAAAGAAAAATGTGGAGCAAAAACACTATTTGCAACACATTACCATGAATTAACAGAGTTAGAAGAAAAAATTGAAGGTGTAAAAAATTATTCAATAGCCGTTAAAGAAAAAGGCGAAGATATAATCTTTTTAAGAAAAATAGTGAGGGGAGGTACAGACGAAAGCTATGGAATTCATGTTGCAAGATTAGCAGGAGTTCCAAAAACTGTAACAGAAGAAGCAAATAAGATACTAAAATCCTTAGAAAGAAAAAATATATTAACAGGGAAGAAAGAAGAAAAGAAAGATAAGAAACAAGTAGAAGGACAATTTGACATGTATAATTATAAATTAGCAGAAATTGCCCATGAGATAGATAAAATTAACCTAAATGAACTTACACCTATTGATGCATTAAATACATTGGTTAAAATGAAAGAAAAAATGAAATAAAAAAAGGATGGTTGAATTATGAAAAAGGAAAATTTATTTAAAAGAATGCTTAAAATTGAAGGAAAAAAAGAAAGTGAAGTAGATATATTAACTAGACTATATGGAGAAACATATGTTAAAGAAATGCAAGAAAAAGAAATAGCAAGACAAATTACAAAAAGAGATAAAAAAGATAAGAAAAAAGGAATAGTACCACAAGTAGAAGTAAGTTCACATAGAGAATATAGTTATGTTAGAATAATGCCTGAAAATGGAATAATAAATCAAGAAGGAATAACAGAAGAACAATATAATGACCCATCAGTTATAGGTTATAAAGCAAAATTAATGAAATCTGCATATACTTTACCAAATGGTGAACCACGTTTTATAAAAGTAGAACATCGTGGAGAATATACAAAAGAAGAACAAGAAGAATTAAGAAAAATAGAACAAAAAAGAAAATTGGAAGATAAAGAAAGATAAACGAAAATATAAAATATTGAAATAAAATATAAAAAATAAAAGAACTAACTTTTTTAGCTAGTTCTTTTATTTTTGTGTTTAGTCAAGTAATAGTACGGCAACGCCAACTATTTCAACTAAGAGTGCAGCATATGGGTGATTCTCCCGCATTATGCCTTTTCGTGTAGTTACTAACTTAAATGCAATAAAAGAAGCAACTACAAAAAATAAAACTCTAATAATGATTTCCTGCATTTGCACTTTTCTCCTTTCTAATTACTGGTCATTTATATATGAACTGTTCACTAATTAGAACAGGGATAAAAAATTATATATATTTTAGCATGCTTTTTAAGTAATATCAATAGTTTTATGGATTTTAGAGATAAAATTACATAGAAAATTTTAGAACGATATCAAGTAAACCCATAATTAATATAAAAATGAAAATAAATATTTACTAAATATGAGAATTTATATTAAGAACTTGCATATTATAAATAGAAATATATTTTAAAAATTGGAGGAAAAATATGTGTGGATTTACGGGATATGTAAATGTATTAGAAAAACTTGAACAAAATAAAAATGTATTAGAACAAATGAATAATACCTTAAAGAAGAGAGGACCAGATGAAGATGGATACTATATATCAGAAAATGCATGTTTAGCACATAAAAGACTAATAGTAATTGATCCAGAAGGTGGAAAGCAACCAATGATAGAACATTATTCATATGGCGATTATGTAATATGCTATAATGGACAAATATATAATACAAAAGAATTAAGGAAAACATTAGAAGAAAATGGATTTTCATTTAATGGACATTGTGATACAGAAGTTTTATTAAAAAGCTATATATTTTTTGGAAATAGAGTAGTAGAACACTTAAATGGAATATTTGCATTTGCAATATGGAATAGTAAGAAAAAAGAATTATTTATGGCAAGAGACCATTTTGGAGTAAAACCACTTTTTTATACTATAAATAATAATACTTTAATATTTGCATCAGAAATAAAAGCAATATTAAAATATCCGGGAATTGAAAAAATACTAGACAGCCAAGGAATCTGTGAACTATTCGGAATAGGACCAAGTCATACACCAGGTACAACAATATTTAAAAATATCTATGAAATAAAACCAGCACATTTTGCAATATTTAATAAAACAGGGATTCACATAGAAAGATATTGGAAACTAAAATCCAAAGAGCATAAAGACAGTTTAGGTAAAACATGTGAAAAAGTAAAATACCTATTAAATGATGCAATAACAAGACAATTAGTATCAGATGTACCATTATGCACATTTTTATCAGGAGGTTTAGATTCAAGTATAATTACAAAATTTGCAGCAGATTATTACCAAAAAGAAGGATTACCACTATTAGATACATATTCAATAGATTATGTAGATAATGACAAAAACTTCGTAAAAAGTGATTTTCAGCCTAATTCAGATAATTATTATATAGATTTAATGAATAAAAATCTGCATACAAAACATCACAAAATAGTAATAGACACACCAGAACTTGCATCATATTTAGAAGATGCAATGATTGCAAGAGATATGCCAGGAATGGCAGATATAGATTCATCATTACTATTATTTTGCAAAAATGTAAAAAAGGAAATGACAGTATCATTAACAGGAGAATGTGCAGATGAAATATTTGGAGGATATCCATGGTTTTTCAGAGAAGACGCATTAAATAGTGGCACATTTCCATGGTCAATTGCAATAGAAGAAAGGCAAAAATTATTAAACAAAACATTATCAGAAAAAGTAAATTTAAAAGAATATATAGATTATAGATATCAAGAAAGTTTAGATGAAGTGGAAATCCTAGACACAGATACAGAAGAAACAGCACAAAAAAGAAAAATATCTTATTTAACATTAAACTGGTTTATGCAAACATTATTGGACCGTTCAGATAGAATGGCAATGTATAATGGATTTGAACTAAGAGTTCCATTTTGTGATTATAGATTAGCCCAATATGTTTGGAATATACCATGGGAAATGAAAGCTTTAAAAGGAAGGGAAAAGGGGTTACTTAGATATATTTGTAAAGACTTTTTACCTAGTGAAATTGTAGATAGAAAAAAATCACCTTATCCTAAAACACATAATCCAACATATCTAAAAAAAGTAAAAAATATGTTAAGCGAGATTATGGAAGATAAAAATGCACCTATAAATGATGTACTAAATAGGGAATATATATTAGAAATATTAGAAACAGAAGGAAAAGCTTTTACTAGACCATGGTTTGGGCAATTAATGACTGGACCACAGCTTATGGCTTATTTGTGCCAAGTAAATATGTGGCTTGAAAAGTATCAGCCTAAGATTGAGTTATAAAATGGTTATGAGGTCGCTAATTGCGACCTCTTTGTCTGATATTCATAATTTAATATTCATTTTAGGAAATTGCTTATTTTCTCTATATATTCACCATCTTCTATTCTTGAAATTGCAAAACATTTTTTACCTAAATCTTTCAAAGAAGCACCCACATGATACAATTCTTTATTATCTATTACGATAAATCTATCATGAAATTTATTGGTATCAATTCCCTGTTCTGTAAATACATATGGTAATGTTCTTCTGCCTCCATAGTTTTCTTTTTCCAAACTTGAGGTTGCAATTTGCAACCTCAAGTTTTCAGTCTCATTTTCTGTTAATTGAAAACAAAAATTTTCTGGAAATCTTTCTTTATTCCTTCTTACAGCTAAATTAATATATTTTGTTTCATAATGATATAACATAGCTACATCACTATCTAGGATTGCTTGTTTTCTTCTATAAGATTTAAATATAAAATGTTTTAAAGGTCGCATATTGCAACCTTTATTTTTTCAATTACTAGTTTGTTAAATTTCTTTTAGGTACCATAAATTTTTCTTTAAATACATGCCTTACTAATTTGCTTCATTTTTAGGCAGTTTATTATTATCAGCAATTTTCTTACTTTCTGATTTAACTCTTCTCTCTAATTTCTTTAAATCTTCTGCTGGCTTTAAATTTTCTGGTTTTATGCCTCTTTTATTTAACATATTTCTCACACTTAAGTTATTATCTACATGTTCATCAGTTATACTTTTTTCACCATACATATCTTTTTCAGTTACATTGTAATTTGTCATTTCTGTTGCTAGGTTTTTTGCAGCAATAGTTAGAGTTGGTAAAAAATCCGCAAGAGGTCTATTTTCTTTTATTCCATATTTTGATTTCATTTGCATTGTATTTAGTCCACCAAATAATGCAGAATCCCCTTTTGAACGTATTCTAGCAAATCCTAAATCATCTACACCTCTTTCATAAATATTTTTAGATAATTGTTTTTCAGATTCTTTTAGTTTTTCTCGTGCTTCTAATCGATTCATTAGTTTTATTCTGTCTTCAATTATTTCTTGTTTTCTAGTTTGTACAGCAAAATATGTTTGTGCAAATGCGATTTCTTCTTTTTTAGAATCACCATTTTGAGCAATTAAATAACAAGCATATCTTGTTAGCATATAGTCTTTTAATTTTCTTTCAGCTCCTGAGCCTATTTTAACCATTTTCTTAATCTCACGAAAATGGTTATCAACTTCTATTCCAGCATTTTTACAAGATTGCATTGCCTTTTTTATCGTTTCAAAAAAGTTTTCCCATCTTTTATATCCTAATTGAATCTGCAAATCTCTTGCATACCAAAATTCTATATTTTCTTTTTCTTCTGTATTGATAATAGAATCAAACTTTTCTTTTAATTCTATTAACTTGGATTTTTCAAATTCCATAATTATCACTTCCTTGCAGAATTTACTTATAATAACATATTTGTATGATTTATTGTTACATTTTTTAGTATCTCTATTACAATTTTTATGATATTACTGTATGGTACATTTTAAAACATTTGTTTGCAGATGTCAAGCATTTTTTCAAATATTTATTTTTATTTAAATTATTTAATTTTATGAGAAGTATCTTTTTCATGACTTCTTGGAAAGTATGAGTCCACAATTTGAACTTAAAAGAGGTTGCAAAAATTGCAACCTCTAAAAGTGGATTTAACCATTCCAAACCCAGCTGCCTTTTCTTGGACTCAGAAGTCCTAAAATAACATATTCTTCTAAAAGGTTTTCGACCTCGTTTAATGTCATTTTAATTCCATACTTTTTTTCTAAGTCTTCTTTTACTTGTATTGCTGTTACATACTTAGTTTCAGCCAAATAATTATAAATTACTAAATCTCTGTTGTTTTTGATGAAATTACCATCCACTATCATTTTTGTCATAAATTTCCTCCTTGCCAATTGGATTTCTAAAATAAGTTAACGAGTTGCATTTATCTAAGCTGTTCTTAAATTAGAACAGGAAAGCAAAAATATATATTTATAATAATATCATGAATTTACTTTAATCTCAATACTAACCCTTGATTTTCTAAACTTCCTATTATAAAATAGAGCCATAAGGAGAAGAAAAAATGTTAAAAAATATATTTAAGCATATAAAGGTAATAATGAAACATAAATGGTATGTATTTAAATTATGTTGCAAAGCTGGAATACCATGGAGAGGCTTAGTACATGATTTATCTAAATTCTCACCAACAGAATTTATAGAAAGCGTAAAATATTATCAAGGCTATCGTTCACCGATAATGGCAGCTAGGGAAGATAAAGGATATTCGGAAGCTTGGTTACACCATAAGGGGAGAAATAGACATCATACTGAATACTGGATTGATTTAAGTGCACCTGAAAAGACTCCAATAATGCCATATAAATATGTTGTAGAGATGTTGTGTGATAAATTAGCAGCTGGAATGGTATACAAAGGTAAAAAATGGACAAAAGGTTACCAATTAGAATATTGGGAACAAAAAGAGAAAAATCAATTGTTAATGAATGAGAAAATAAGGGATTTAATGACAGATTTTTTAACACAAGTTAGTATAGATGGAATAGATAAAGTACTAAATAAGAAAAATTTGAAAGAATTATATAAAAAATATTGTGGCAATAGTTGACAAAAATGAAAAATACTTGTATAATTTTATAGTGACTAATAACGAAAAAATTTGAATAGATATATACATATATCTTAAAGCAAGGGGGGAATTGAAAATGGCACAACCAAAAAGAAGATGGTCAAAAGCAAGAACACATTTAAGAAGAGCAACATGGAAAAAAGAACAACCAGCTTATACAAGCTGCCCACATTGTCATGAACCAGTAATGCCACATAGAGTTTGTAAAAACTGTGGATATTATGATGGAAAAGAAGTAGTAGCTAAAAAAGAAAATGAAAGTGCATAGAACATGAAAAATAGTGCTTGAAAAGGTACTATTTTTGTTGTTTTTAGAAAAAAATAATGGAGATGATTACATGCCTAAATCTACTTTTTATAATTTAAGTGAGGATAAAAAACAAAAAATAGAAAAAGCAATAAAAGAAGAATTTAGTAAACATTCTGCAAGCAAAGTATCAATAAGTAATATTATCGAAAAAGCAGGTATTCCAAGGGGAAGTTTTTATCAATATTTCGAAGATAAAGATGATGCATTAAAATATATAATAAATAAATTTATAGAAGTAGAAAATGAGGAAATTAGAAAATTATTAATAAAAAATGAGGGAAATATATTTCAAACATCATTAGATATTTATGAATATATACTTGAAAAAAATTCAGCTCAAAAAGAAAGAAATTTATGTAAAAATATAATAGAAGAATTAAAAAATGAAAATACAAATATGTTTGAAAAATTTAAGGCAAAAGATAAATTTAAAATAAGAGAAGAAAACTTAATAAATATAGAAAATATAAGACTTGAAAATGAGGATGATTTAAAATATATTTTAAAAATCTTATCAACAGTTATAAGAACAGAAATAATAAATGTAATGAGAGAAAAGAAAACAAAAGGAGAAGCTAGAAAAGACTTATTAAAACAAATAGAAATTTTAAAAAGAGGTATGGAAAAGCAATAAATTAACCTAAAAAATAACATAAAAATAGTAAAAAAGACAAAAATTTTAAAAAATTCTATACAATTATAAAAACTTATGATATTATAATAATGTAAAAAATACAAAAGAAAGAGAGGGAAACACACATGTTTGAAAAATTTTTAAAAAGATCAAATTGGACTGATATAGTAATATCTGTACTATTTGCAATTTTAGGTATTTTACTAATAGCAAGACCAGCAGAAATCGTATCTGTAATTTCTATATTATTAGGGGTAGTATTATTCATTATGGGATTCCTAAAAATAGTAGATTATTATACTTCAAAAGATAAAGAAGACTATTTGCTTACAATGGCATTAGTTTCAGTAGTGTTAGGAGCAATAGTTCTATTTTGTTCAGATGTTATAGGAAGAATATTTGGAATACTTTTAGGAATATGGATAATCGCTTCTGGAATTAGAAATTTTCAAACAACATTAGTATGGAAAGATTTTAAATCTACTTTATGCACATTAGCATTGGTATGTTCATTATTAATGATAATTGCAGGAATTGTAATATTAGTAAGTAGCACATTAGCATTTAGGATAATGGGAATTATTATATTAGTATACGCAGTTCTTGATATAGTTTCAAGAATGATATTTATAAAAGAAATTAAAGATTATTTAGATTAATAACAGAGAATTGTTAATTCGCTATGGGGTTAACAATTCTTTTTTTGTTCTTTTATATTATAATTCAAATTTTAGAAATAGTTGAAAAAAATTGGAAATACTGGTATAATAGTAAACGTCAATAAATAAGTATTAAAGGAGGAGAGAACATGAAAAATGTAGTAATAGGTGGGGCATGGCCATATGCTAACAGTCCATTACATATAGGACATCTAGTGGCTTTGTTACCAGGAGATTTTTTAGCAAGATATCATAGAAAAATAGGTGACAATGTCATGTATGTGTCTGGAACAGATTGTCATGGGACTCCAATTACATTAAGAGCCAAAAAAGAGAATAAGTCACCTAAGGATATTTCAGATTATTATAATAAAGAATTTAGTGAAGCTTTTAATAAAATGAATTTTTCATATAATTTATATACACAAACAGAAACAGAATATCACAAAGAAAAAGCACAACAAATATTTAGAAAAATATATGATAATGGATATATAGTAGAAAAAGAAGAAATGCAATCATATTGCCCAAAATGTGGAAAATTTTTAGCAGATAGGGAACTTGTATTACAATGCCCAAATTGTGGAAGAGAAACAAAAGCAGAACAATGTGATTGTGGTTATGTACCAACACCAGAGGATTTAAAAAAGGCAAGATGCCAAGAATGTGGTACAGATGTTATAGAAAAAGAAAATAAAAACTTATTTTTAACATTAGAAAAATTACAATCTAAAATTGAAGAATATGTAGAAAAAAACAAAGCTCAATGGAGAAAAAATGCTCAAAATGAAACTATGAAATATTTGAAACAAGGGCTTATTGATAGAGCTGTTACAAGAGACTTAGAATGGGGTGTAGATATTCCAGTAGAAGGCTATGAAAATAAAAAAATGTATGTATGGATAGAAGCAGTTTTAGGTTATATTACAGCTACAATGAAATATTGTGAAGATAATAATTTGAATTGGGAAGATTACTGGAAAGAAAGTAATGAACAATTAATGTATATGGTTCATGGAAAAGATAATATAATATTCCACAGCATAATATTACCAGCATTACTTATTGCAATGGATAGTAATATGAAATTACCAGACAAAATGGTATCATGTGAATATTTGAATATAAATGATGAAAAAATGTCAAAAAGTAAAGGTAATGGAATTACAATGTTAGACTTAGCTAATAACTATAATGTTGATTCAATTAGATATTATTTCCTAAGTAATGGACCAGAAAAGAAGGATAGTAATTTCACATTAGAAGATTATAGATTAGTACATAATTCAGATATGGTTAACAAATTTGGTAATTTTATAAATAGAACTTTAAAATTCAAAGGATTAGAAGAAATTAAGGTTGCTAAATTAGATGAAGAGATAGAAAAAGAAATAAAAGAAACATATAAAAAAGTTTCAGAAAATATAGAAAAATTAGAATTTAGAAAAGCAATAGAAGAAATAATGAATTTAGTAGAATTTGGTAACAAATACTATGATGAGAAAAAACCATGGATATTGTTTAAAGAAAATATAGATGAATTCTATAATGTTATATATAATTGTACAAATATAATTGCAAACTTAGCAAATTTATTTGAACCAGTAGTACCAGAAGCATCTAATAAATTAAAAAAATATTTAGATATCAATTTAGATAAATGGGAAAATATAATCATAGAAAAAAATATCAAATTAAGCGAAATAGAACCATTATTTGAAAAAATAAAATAGGAGGCAAATTTTAATGAGTAAATATTATTTTACATCAGAGAGTGTAACAGAAGGACATCCAGATAAATTATGTGATACTATATCAGATAAAATATTAGATGAATGCCTAAAACAAGACAGTAATTCAAGAGTAGCAGTTGAAACATTTGCTACAAATAACACAATAACAATAGCAGGTCAAATAACTTCAAAAGCAAAAATTAATGTAGAAGAAATAGCAAGACAAACTATAAAAGAAATTGGTTTTGATAATGAATTAACAGATATAGATTATAGAAAATGTAATATAAACATAGAAATAACAAAACAAAGCCCAGATATCGCAATGGGAGTAGATACAGGAGGAGCAGGTGACCAAGGCATAATGTTTGGATATGCCTGTGATGAAACTGAAAATTATATGCCATATGCAATTAATATGGCACATAAATTGTCAAGAAGATTAACAGAAGTAAGAAAGCAAAATATAGTACCATTTTTAAGACCAGATGGAAAAACTCAAGTAACTGTTGAATATGAAGATGGAGTAGCAAAAAGAATAGATTCAGTATTAGTATCAACACAACATTTAGAAGAACTAACAACAAAAGAAGTAAGAGAGGCTGTTATAGAAAATGTAATTAATAAAGTAATACCAGAAAATATGCTTGATGAAAATACAAAAATATATGTAAATCCAACTGGAAGGTTTGTTATAGGCGGACCATTAGGAGATACAGGTTTAACTGGTAGAAAAATAATTGTAGATACATATGGTGGCTATGCAAGACATGGTGGAGGAGCTTTTTCAGGTAAAGATGCAAGTAAAGTAGATAGAAGTGCTGCATATATGTTAAGACATATTGCTAAAAATATAGTAGCAAATGGCTATGCAAAAAAATGTGAAATACAAGTATCTTATGCAATAGGTGTTAAAGAACCAATATCAATATTTGTAAATACTTTTGGAACAGGAACAAAAGAAGATGAGAAAATAGAAAATATGATAAAAGAAAAATTTGACTTAACACCAAATGGAATAATTGATTACTTAAAACTAAAAGAACCAATATATTCAAAAACAACAAATTACGGACATTTTGGAAAAGATGGATTGACATGGGAAGAGATTATAAAAATGTAAGAAAAT
This sequence comes from uncultured Clostridia bacterium, assembly GCA_944387495.1. GTDB lineage: Bacteria > Bacillota > Clostridia > TANB77 > CAG-508 > CAG-269. The sequence goes on from CALXFD010000020.1 coordinate 30,432, forward strand.
AAAGAAGTTAATCTAAAAACAAACAGAAGAAAATGTGGAGATGAAAAAATGGAAAAAAATTTAGTCTATGAAGTTAAAGAAAATGATATAAAAGAAATTTTCAAACCAAGAGAAAGTGATACACATAAAGGAACATATGGATATGTAGGTATAATTGGAGGTTGCCTTAAATATATAGGAGCAACAAAACTAGCAACAATGAGTTCAACAGCTTTGAGAGCAGGTTGTGGTGTTGTAAAACTAATTATACCTAGAAGTGTAACAAAATATATATGTCCACAAATATTAGAGCAAACAATAGAACCAATTGATAATGATGAAGAAGATTATATGAAATTTAATAAAGGACAAATAGAAGAGGCATTAAAGAAAATAAAAGCACTAGCAATAGGAATGGGTTGGGGACAAGGTAAGGATAATGAAAAAATCCTTAAATATATATTGGAAAATTATAAAATACCAATAGTTATAGATGCAGATGGATTAAATACATTATCAAAAATGAATTTAGAAATAATAAAAAACAGTAATGCACAAATAATATTAACACCACATTTAAAAGAATTTGAAAGATTAACAAAGCTCGATATAGAAAAAATAAAACAAAACCCAATACAAATAGCCAAAGATTTTGCTAATAAATATAATGTCATATTATTATTAAAAGGCTCAACAACAATAATAACAGATGGAACAGAAGTATATTTAGTAAAAAGAGGTTGCCCAGGTATGGCAACAGCAGGAAGTGGAGATGTTTTATCAGGAATATTAGTTGGGTTATTAGGATATAATGAGCCAAATATATTAACAATATCAGCAGGAGCATATTTAGCAGGAATGGCAGGAGAAATGGCACAAGAAAAATATACAGACATATCAATGAAATCATCAGATACAATAGAATTTATACCAGAAGCAATTAAAGAAATAAGAACATACTGTTCTTAAACAATATAAATTATAGATTTGAGTTCTGAAAAATTATGGTAACATGTTTAAAATTATAAATAAATATGGTAAAATGTATGTAAAGTAATAAAAAAAGGAATGAAGAGATGCAAAAAATAAATAAAAAAATAATTATAATAGTATTAATATTAATGATTTTACTACTATTTATTTCTTTTTCAATAAGACTAATTTTAAACAATAAAGAAACAGAGTTAAAATCAGTAGAAACTTTATATACACCACAAGAAAATATTTCACAAAACGAAGTTCAAAAAGAAGAAATACAAGTAAGTAGTTCAGACTGGAATTTGATATTAGTAAATAAAAATAACAAAATTCCAGAAGGATATAATATAGAACTTCAACAAGTAGAAGATAACCATATAGTAGATAAAAGAATAGCAGAAAATTTAAAAAATATGTTACAAGACGCAAGAAAACAAGGACTAGACCCAATAATATGTTCAAGCTACAGGACAAACAGTAAACAAGTTCAACTATATAACAATAAAGTAAGAGAATATAAAAGACAGGGATATAATAGTCAAAAAGCAGAAGAATTAGCATCATTCTGGGTAGCAATACCAGGAACAGGAGAACATGAAACAGGACTAGCAGTTGATATTGTTTCAAGAAAATATCAAATTTTAGATGAAGAACAAGAAAAAACAAAAGAACAAGAATGGCTAATAGAAAATTCTTATAAATATGGATTTATTCTAAGATATCCAACAGAAAAAAAGGCTCTAACAATGATAAATTATGAGCCATGGCATTATAGATATGTAGGCATAGAAAATGCAAAATATATAAAAGAAAATGATATGTGTTTAGAAGAATATATTAATTATTTAAAAGAAAAAGAGTTAAATGATAAAACAGAAGTATAATTCTCGATTTAAAATAAGTCGAGAATTAATTTTTTATCAAAATAAATTAAGAAAAATTTAATATTATATAAAAACATAATTAATATTTCATTGTTAACATTAAAGTAGAAAAAGGTATAAAAAACAAACTATTGCTAACCATAAGATAAACCTTATGAGAGAAGGGATTAGTATGAAAGAAAAATTCAATGAAATATTAAAAATTTTTATTATATTCATAATAGGAAGTATTATAGGATATATAGTAGAAATGCTCGTTGCCTTAGTACAAGAAGGACATTTTGAATCTAGGCAAGGAGTGCTATATGGACCATTTACACCAGTATATGGAATAGGAATAATAGTATTTTATATATTTTTTACAATAATAAAAACAAGAAACAAAGCAAAAATCTTTATAATCTCAATGCTCTTAGGAGGAATAACAGAATATTTATGTTCATACATACAAGAAAAGGTATTTGGAACTATTTCATGGGATTATTCTAATTGGATATTTAATATAAATGGAAGAACTACTTTAATACATTGTTCATATTGGGGCGTAGCAGGAATTTTATACACATCATATATAGAACCACTAATTCCTAAAATAAAAGATTTTATACAAAAAAGTTCTATGAAATTAGCAACAAGTATATTACTAATACTAATGATATTTAATATTTCTATATCATCAATGGCAGCAATAAGGCAAAAAGAAAGACAAGATAATATCCCACCAGAAAATAAGTTAGAAAGCTTTATAGATACACATTATCCAGATGAATATATGAATATAATATTTGCAAATAAAAAAGATGTAGTATAATATAAAAAAGGAAATCAGGGGAAAGCAAATAGCTTTCCCCTTAAATTATGTGTTTCTAAATTTAGCAAGAACAATTATTGATGTATTTTACCATCTCAAATAAATCGTTCATTTGCAGAGAAGTGGTGGAAGTAAAAATTCCATGAAATTGGTCTATTAATTCGGGATTATATTTTAATAAATCAGATTTGTCATTTTGACTTAATGCAACAGCAAAACAAAGCCGTAATTCATTGATTGATGTAGGTTTTAAGTGACGACGCATAATATATTTAATATTAAACATCAAAGAATAATAATAAATAGTTGTCGCGTCAATAAAAGAATTATTGTCAACTTTTAAAAGAATATATTTCCTTATCGTTTCTATAAAGTATGTAATCCTTTCTAAACGAATTTGTTTATTTCCTGTTGTTTTTGTCCCTCTTTTAGAAACATTCTCTCTTAAAAATTGAAGAATGTTATCTGGAATTCCACTTCCTCCTTCTTCTATCACTTGATGAATTGTTGTAATAGAACTTTCAGAAAATCCCTTTTGGTCATATTGTATATTCTCCCATAAAAATGTTGAAATCCAATTTATGAGATTCGGATTTTCTACGACCTTCCGTGCATACCACATAATTTCTCTGGTTTCCTCTGTTGTCATCGTTGTTTTTTTCATATAGTTGTCTTTCCTTTCTTAATGTAATATAATGTATAAATTGTTACAAATTAATTATAGCACATTTTCGCAATTATGTAAAACTCTACTTAAAAATAATGTACCTACAAATATATAGACTATTTCACGTTTTTATGGTATTCTTTAATATAGCAGATAATGAAGAAAAACAGGAGGTGAAAAAATGTCACTAATAAGTGTAAAAAATTTAACGTTCAGATATGATGGAAGTATAAATAATTTATTTGAAAATGTATCATTTAATATAGATACAGACTGGAAACTAGGTTTAATAGGTAGAAATGGCAAAGGAAAAACTACATTTCTTAAATTACTGTTAGGAAAATACGAATATAAAGGAACAATATCAAAAAGTGTAGAATTTGACTATTTTCCTTTTGAAGTAAAAGAGCAAGAGAGAATGGCGATAGAAATAGTAAATGAAATAGCACCAAATGTAGAAGACTGGGAAATTATAAAAGAACTAAATTTATTAAATACAGATGCAGAAATACTATATAAAAATTATAATTTATTAAGTGGTGGAGAGCAAGTAAAAATACTTTTAATAAGTTTATTCTTAAAGGGAAACAATTTTTTACTTATTGATGAGCCAACAAATCATTTAGATATTGAAACAAGAAATAATTTAGTTGAATATTTGAAAAAGAAAAAGGGATTTATTCTAGTATCCCATGATAGAGATTTTTTAGACAAAGTTGTAGACCATATAATTTCTATAAATAATACAAATATTGATATCCAAAAAGGCAATTTTTCTTCATGGCAAGATAACAAAAATCGACAAGACAATTTTGAATTAACACAAAATGAAAAATTAAAAAAAGATATATCAAAATTGGAAATAGCAGCAAAAAATACTGCACAGTGGTCAGATAAAATAGAAAAGTCAAAATATAATACAACAAATTCTGGTTCAAAAGTAGATAGAGGATATATAGGACATCAGTCAGCAAAAATGATGAAAAAATCAAAAGTAATGGAAAAAAGAATAGAAAAAGCTATTGAACAAAAATCTAATCTATTAAACAATATAGTTCGAAATGAGAGTTTAAAAATAATACCATTAGATAATAGAAAAAATCCTTTAATAATAGCAAATGAACTACAAATAAAATATAATGAAAAAGCAATATTTAGTAAGAGAACATTTGAAGTAAATAATAAAGATAGAATAGCAATAATAGGCAAAAATGGTATTGGAAAATCAAGTATTTTAAAACTAATAATGGGAGAAGAAATTCAATATAATGGAACTTTAAAAATAAATAATAATTTAAAAATATCTTATGTATCTCAAAGTACAAAAGAGTTAAAAGGAACTCTTAAAGAATATGCTTTAAAAAATGAAGTAGAAGAGAGCATTTTTAAAGCAATGCTATCCAAAATGGGATTTTCAAAGACAGAATTTGAAAAAGACATAAAAGATATGAGTGAGGGACAGAAGAAAAAAGTGCTAATAGCAAAAAGTATATCTGAACCTGCAAATTTATATATTTGGGATGAACCACTAAATTATATTGACATCTTAACAAGGCTTCAAATAGAAGAGGCAATACTTAAATATGAACCTACACTTATTTTCGTAGAACATGATGAAACTTTTGTGAAAAATGTAGCAACAAAAATTATAGAGTTAGAAAAATAATAGGCATGCTAATTTTAAATTTGCATGTCTATTAAAATAAGTATTAATTATAATCTTCAATAAATAATGCTTTTGCAATATAAGGAGAAATTGCATCAATATTATACCATCCAGAACTTTTGCTATCATTTTTTAGACCATTAGGATTTGAAACATATACCATATTATTATCATCACAAGCAAGTAATGCCATATAATGAGAAGCAGTTGTCCAACGATTATCATGAGGCTGATTCCAAACACAAACAATAATAGGTCTATTAGATTTTAAATGTTCTAATATATAGCTATTTGACAAATGAGTTGAATCATAGTAAAAATCTGAATTTTTAATTCCAAAAGTAGAAGATAATTCACTAGAAAGTTTCTCGTAATCCATTACAGGTTCATATTTTTCTCTTAAATCTTCTGGTGTATAATCTATATTGTAACCACTCAATATAATAGATAAAACAACTATACCACAACCATTTTCAGACATGGTAGAACCCCAATATGGTTTATTACTCCACGAAGAATCTCCATTTTGTTTATATTCAATATATGTTTTTTCATAATTATTTTCGGTAGTAAATGTAGTAAAATATCCATCTTTATTAGAAACTTTTTCTTGTCCTTTACCTGGATAAGTTTTATTAGTATCTTTTTTAATTACCTTATAGTTATCGGTATAATTAGAAATATTTAACTTATTACTAATATCAGATAGCGTATTATTAGTTAATATGAAATTATTATACAACCAAATAATTAATATAATGGTAATAATTAAAAAAATAATACGTTTTTTATTTATTTTCCTTTTATAAGTTTTTGTCATATGAATTCCTCCTTATCTGTTAAAACAATTATAAATAAGAAAAGAGAAAAAAGTTTTAATAAAGACTTAATAATTTCTTAAAATTTTCTTACAATATGCAAATCGGGTAAAAAAGTACAAATATTTATGTTATAATAATGAAGAAAGAAGGGATAAAATGAACGTTTTAATAGTAGATGACGAAAAAGAAATTGCAGACTTAGTAGAAGTTTATTTAAAAAATGAAAATTATAATATTTATAAATTTTACAACTCAGAAGAAGCATTAAAATGTATAGATAATGTAAAATTAGATGTTGCAATACTTGATATAATGATACAAGGAAAAAATGGATTTGAAATATGTAGATATATTAGAGAAAAAGGATTAAATTTTCCTGTAATAATGTTAACTGCGAAAATAGAAGATACAGATAAAATAAAAGGATTAACAATTCGGAGCAGATGATTATATAACAAAACCATTTAATCCATTAGAATTAGTTGCAAGAGTAAAATCAGCATTAAGAAGATATACTTTGTATAATACAAATAATAAAGAAAATAACAATATAGAAATAAATGGATTAGTAATAGATAAAGAAAAACATAAATGTATGTTATATGAAAAAGAAATTGACTTAACACCAATGGAATTTGATATATTATTATATCTAGCAAATAACAGAGGAAAAGTTATAAGCTCAGAAGAACTATTTGAAAATGTGTGGAAAGAAAAATATTTTGATAGCAATAATACTGTAATGGTACATATAAGAAGAATAAGAGAAAAACTAAAAGAAGATTCAAAAAATCCAAAATTTATTAAAACAGTATGGGGAGTGGGATATAAAATTGAAAATTAACAAAACAACCAAATTAAAAATAAAATTATTCATGTCCTTATTAAGCAATATTCTAGTGGCAGTAATAGTTTCAATAATAGTATATTTTATATTAGCACTATTTTTTGAAAACACATTATCAGTTATGGTAGCAAACTTAAATTATGATTTATACTCATGGATAGTTTATAATAGAAAAACAGTTACATATATTTATATTGGAATAGTTTTAGCAGTAATAATATATAGATTTATCTCAAAATATGTAGATAGTATAAACAAAGTATATGATTCACTAGATTTAATATTAAAAGAAGATAATCAAACAATAAAATTGCCAGATGAAGTTAATCAATTTGCAGAGAAAATAAATGATATAAAATATAACTATATAACAACCAAAAGAAACGAAAAAGAAGCAGAGCAAAAAAAGAATGATTTAATAATGTATATGGCTCATGACTTAAAAACACCACTTACATCAATTATTGGTTATTTAACATTATTGTCAGACGAAAAAGATATATCTAAACAATCACAACAAAAATATATAAAAATTGCATTAGATAAAGCTTTAAGAGTAGAAGAATTAACTAACCAATTCTTTGATATAACAAGATATAATCTACATTCTATGCCAATCGAAAAAAAGGAAATAAACATAGTATATTTATTAAAACAACTAATAGATGAATGTTATCCAATGCTAGAAAAAAATAATTTGAAATGTAATTTAACAGCACCAGACAAAGTAATGTATATAGGTGATGGAGATAAACTAGCAAGAGCATTTGACAATTTATTAAAAAATGCGATAAATTATAGTTATACAAATACTACAATTGAAATAGAATTAAAACAAGAAGATGGAAAAATATTAATTAAATTTAAAAACAAAGGTGATAAAATACCAGAATATAAGCTAAATAAAATATTTGAAAAATTTTATAGAGGTGATGATTCTAGAACAAGCTCAACAGGAGGAGCTGGACTAGGACTTGCGATAACAAAAGAAATAATAGAATTACATAATGGAAGTATAAATGTTAGAAATGATGATGAATACATTGAATTTAATATACAATTAAGTTATTAAATATAATATTTTATAAGCAAAAAGTTAAATAACTATGCAAAAACACACAAATTAATTAATGTTTTATGAAAGGGAGATGTATTATGAGTTTTTTAGGAAATGTATTATGGTTTATTTTTGGAGGTCTGTTTAGTGGGCTTTCATGGGTACTATCAGGAATAATATGGTGTATAACAATTGTTGGGATACCTTATGGAAAACAATGTTTCAAATTTGCATCAATGTCATTTGCACCATTTGGAAAAGAAATTGAATATGGAGGTGGAGTTCCATCATTACTTGCAAATGTAATATGGATTATCTTCTTTGGAATTCCAATGGCAATAGAAAACTTTATATTCGGATGTATTTGGTGCATAACAATTGTAGGGATACCATTTGGAATACAGTTTTTTAAAATTGCCAAATTATCCTTAGCACCATTTGGTGCAAGAATAGTATAAAGACAAGTTAAAATGAATTTTGTAAATAACTTTAAAACATTAATTAAGAATTTGTGTGATTTTAAAGAGGGTGGCATTGTGAAGTGAACCCAAATTATTAGACAAAAAAGTTTAATAAGGAGGGTTCATTTTCATGTCAAAATACTCAGATGAATT
>CALXFD010000021.1 GCA_944387495.1 uncultured Clostridia bacterium
CCCCAAATGGACAAAAATGTCCAAAAGGAAACGTCCCTAGTTAGACACAAATGTCCAAAAGGAAACGTCCCCAATTTGACCAAAAGCTTCCTTGTATGATAAAATAATTCTGAAAGTAGGTGATTATATGACTATTAGACAAGCAATGGAAAGAGGAATTGCAATGTTAAAATCAGAAGGGATTACAGCTCCCAAACTAAAAACAAGATTATTAATGCAATTTGTATTAAATAAAACAAGGCAACAGTTAATAGTATATGATAATCAGCCATTAAACAAGAATTTAGAAGCTAAATTTTTCAAAGGAATTGATTTATTAAAAAAACAGATACCTATTGAACATATAACACATCAAAAAGAGTTTATGAAATTAAATTTTTTTGTTGACGAAAATGTATTAATTCCTAGACAAGATACGGAAATTTTAGTGGAGGAAGTTATAAGAATAGCAAAACGAATTGGTGCTAAACGAATATTAGATTTATGCACAGGTAGTGGAGCGATTGCGGTTTCACTTGCTAAATATATTGATGATAGCAAAATTACAGCATTAGATGTAAGTAGTAAAGCGTTGGAAATAGCACGGTTTGAATGCTGAAAGAAATATGGTTAAAGATAAAATAGTATTTGTAGAATCAAATATGTTTAATGATATGCCAAATATTAAATATGATATAATAGTTTCAAATCCACCATATATTAAAACATCAGTTTTAAAAACACTTGAAGAAGATGTGAAAAAAGAGCCAGTGATTGCATTAGATGGAGGCTATGATGGATTAAAATTTTATAGAGAAATTATAGATAATGCATATAGATTTTTAAAATTTGGTGGATATTTGTGTTTAGAGATTGGATATGACCAAAAAGAAGAAGTTATGAATTTAATAAGTAAAAAAGAACAATATATAAATACATATTGCTTAAAAGATTTATGTGATAATGATAGAGTTATTGTTACAAAGGTAGGTGGTTAGATTGTCATTTTCATCAGATATTAAAAGAGAATTAAATAAAACAAATAATCTTTCCAATAAAGAACTTGTAAAATATGAATTATTGGGATATTTAATATCATCAAATACCACAATTAAAAATAAGAAGAATTTACGATTTTCTACTGAAAGTGACTATAATATAAATAGATTTTCAAGATTATTATCAAATATAAATATAGAACATGATATTGCTGTAAATAATAAAAGTTTTTATATAACAATAAAAAGTAAAGAATTAGAGAAAATTGATTTTATAGAAATAGAAAAAGTAGAAGAAAGTATTTATATTAGCCAATTTACCAAAGAACAATTATTAGAACAGGCAGAAAATGGCAAAGCATTAATTAGAGGAGCTTTTTTAGGAGCTGGTTCTATAAATAATCCAGAAAATTTATACCATTTAGAGATTTCTTTTATAAATCAAGAAAATATGGAATTTGCAAAAAATATAATAGAAAAATTTTCAATAAAAATGAAAGAATTAGTCTCTAAAAATAAATATTCTTTATATCTAAAAGATGGAGAAGAGATTTCAAATTTTTTAGCATTGATTGGAGCAAATAAGGCTGTAATGAAATTTGAGGATATAAGAATACAAAAAGAAATGAGAGGAAAGGTAAATAGAATAGTAAATTGTGAAACAGCTAATTTAAACAAAACTATTAATGCAGCAATAGAGCAGATATCTGCAATAAAGAAATTGCAAAAAACGGGTGAATTTAATAAATTAGATGAAAATTTAAAAGAAATAGCTAAATTAAGGCTAGAAAATCCAGATATATCATTAACAGAACTGGGGAAAATGTTAAAAAATCCAATAGGAAAATCTGGTGTAAATTATAGATTGAAAAAAATAATGGAGATAGCAGATGAAAAGTAGAGAATTAGGAATATATATACATATACCATTTTGCAAACATAAATGTTATTATTGTGATTTTGTTTCATATTGTAATAAAGACTTTTTAATAGAGAATTATATAAGAACAGTAGAAAAAGAATTGGATATGTATTTTGAAAATGAAGATTTTATAAAAAAATATGATATAACAACAATATATATAGGAGGTGGAACTCCATCATATATAGATAGTAAGTACATATGTGAAATATTAAATAAGTTCGAAGAAAGAATTACAAGATATAATAAAACAAAATTTGAAGATATAGAAATAACAATAGAAGTAAATCCTGGAACTATTAATAAAGAAAAAATAGAAGATTATAAAAAAGCAAAAATAAATAGATTAAGTATTGGTTTGCAAAGTACAAATGATGATATTTTAAAAGAAATTGGAAGAATACATAATTTTGAACAATTTTTAGAAACATATAATCTAGCAAGAGAAGAAGGTTTTGATAATATAAATGTAGATTTAATGATTGGAATACCTAATCAAACAATCGAAATTTTAAAGCAAAGCTTAAAAGAAATAATAAAATTAGGACCAGAACATATAAGTGTTTACTCATTAATTCTAGAAGAGGGAACAGTATTAGATAAATTAATAAATGAAGGAAAATTAGAATTATTAGATGAAGAAAAAGAAAGAAGAATGTATTGGTATACAAAAAGTATATTAGAATTAAGTGGATATGAACATTATGAAATATCAAATTTCTGTAAAGGTGGGAAAAAAGCAAAACATAATACAAAGTGTTGGGAACAAAAAGAATATATAGGAATAGGTGCAGCAGCACATTCATATTTGAATAATATTAGATATTCAAATGATACTAGTATAGAAAAATATATAGAAAATATGGATAAAATAAAAAATGTAAATGAAGATATAGATAAACAAATACTTGAAAATAGAGATATAAGAGATATACATGAAATACAAAATATAGAAGATGCCAAAAAAGAATTTATGCTATTAGGTTTAAGGAAAATAGAAGGCGTAAAAATATCAGAATTTAAGGAAAAATATATAGATAATCCAATATATCTTTATCATGAAGAATTAGGAAGACTTGTAGAAGAAAAATTATTGATAATAGATGGTGATTATATTAAACTAACAAATAAAGGATTAGACCTTGCAAATTTAGTTTGGGAAGAATTTGTATAAAAAGCTTGACAAAACAGTATAAAATATGATAATATATATACCGTTACAAGAAGAAGTCAAACTTCTCACCTTATCTAAGTGAAGAAAAAGGTTAGAAATTAAATAAATTATAACAAGATATAAAAGAACTTGTTATGTTTTATTGTAGATTTGGCTTGTAACAATAAGTCAAATTTTTTATTTTGGGAGGTGTTTTATAATAAAACAAGAATTACCAATTAACAGGCAAATAAGAGCCAAAGAAGTTCAATTAATAGGAGAAAAGGGAGAAAAAATAGGAATTATTTCTTTAAATGAAGCATTAGAACAAGCAGAGGAAAAAAACTTAGACTTAGTATTAGTTGCACCAAATGGAAATCCACCAGTTTGTAAAATAATGAACTATGGAAAATATAAATTTGAGCAAGCTAAAAAAGAAAAAGAAGCTAAGAAAAAACAAAAAAGTTTTGAAGTAAAAGAAATAAGAGTTACTCCTAATATCGAAGAACACGATTTTAGCTTTAAAGCTAAAAATGCAATGAAATTTATTCAAGATGGAAACAAAGTAAAAATTACAGTTAGATTTAGAGGAAGAGAAGTAAACAATTCAAAAGCAGGAGAAGTAGTGCTAAATAAATTTATTGATAGCTTAAAAGAAGTAGCAGTAGTAGAAAAAGCACCAAAACTAGAAGGAAGAAATATGTTTACAATTTTAGCTAAAAAATCAGAAAAATAAATCTGAATTATAAAATAAAAAGATGAAAGGAGCAAAATATTATGCCAAAATTAAAAACAAATAAAGCTGCAAAGAAAAGATATTCTTTAACAGCAACAGGAAAAGTAAAAAGAACAAAATCAAACAGAAGACATTTATTAGCAAATAAAACAAAAAGACAAAAAAAATCAGGAAAAATCCAAAACGGATATGCAGACAAATCATGCGAAAATACAATCAAAAAATTATTACCATATGGTAACTAAACCAAAAAGTTAGAATAAGGAAGGTGAATAGAAAATGGCAAGAGTAAAAACAGCAAGAATAACAAGAAAAAGACATAAAAAAATATTAAAACAAGCAAAAGGATATTATGGAGCTAAACATTATAGAGTAAGAATGGCTAACCAAGCAGTATTAAAATCTTTATCTTATGCATATGTAGGAAGAAAAGATAAAAAAAGCAATTTCAGAAAATTATGGATAGCTAGAATAAATGCAGCTGCTAGAATGAATGGAACAACATATAGCAGATTAATAGCAGGATTAAAAAAAGCTAATGTAACAATAAATAGAAAAATGTTAGCAGATTTAGCTGTAACAGATCCAAAAGCTTTCACAGAAATAGCTGAAATAGCAAAAAAAGCTTAGAAAAATAAATAAAATAAAAAATGAAGTTATTTTATAAAATAGCTTCATTTTTTTGTTTATTGTTTTTTCATTTTTGGCTTTGAAATTAAAGAAGCAATATATCCGAAAAATACAGCAGCAGCAATACCACCAGCAGCAGCTTTAACACCACCAGTAAAAGCACCAACTAATCCAAATTCTTTAACACCTTCAATAACACCTTTTGCTAAATTATATCCAAACCCAGTTAGAGGAACAGTAGCCCCAGCACCTGCAAAATCTACTAAATATTGATAAATTCCAAGTCCGCCAAGTATTGCACCAAGTGTAACAAAAATAACGAGAATTTTTGCTGGTGTAAGTTTTGTCTTATCAATTAATATTTGTCCAATAATACAAATAATTCCTCCAACAATAAAGCATTTTAAAAGTGAAGATATGTTAAAAACAGCTCCCCAATCTATATTAGACATAAAATCAGTCCTTATATAATATATTTAGGTTTTTACAAAGGTTGTACCTATAAACCAACTTTTAGAAAAGTATTAAAAAGTTTCTATACTTATAGCATGAGCTATACCAGGTATAGTCTCTCCTTGCTGAGATGTTGTAGAATTCATCAAAGCACCTGTTGCAATTAATAATAAACGTTTCATTTTTCGAGATTTCAATTGTTTAAACAAATACCCAGAAAATACTGTACCACAACATGCACATCCACTGCCACCACTATGCGTATCTTGTGATTCTTTATCAAAAATTAGTACACCACAATCGTTATAATTATTTTTTATATTATAACCATTTGATTTTAATATATCTATTGCTATATTTTTTCCTATATGCCCCAAGTCTCCACTAATAATAGCATCATAATATGATGGATTTCTGCCAGTATCTAATAGATGAGTTATTAGAGTATCAGCAAAGCTTGGTGCCATTGCAGCTCCCATATTATTACCATCTTTTATTCCAAAGTCAACAATTTTTCCAGGTGTGACATATGTTATATATGGTCCATCTCCATTTTTAGATAATATAGCACTACCAGCACCTGTAACAGTCCATTGACTTGTTGGCGGACGTTGATTACCTAATTCTAGTGGAAATCTAAACTGTTTTTCAGCACTACAAAAATGACTAGATGTAGCACATAAAACATTATTTGCAAAACTTTCTGCACATATAGCACCTAAACTTAATGATTCAACAAAAGTAGAACATGCACCAAATACTCCGAAAAATGGTATACCTAGTTCCCTTAAACCAAAACTTGAAGATATACATTGATTTAATAAATCGCCTGCAAACATACAATCTATTTGGGTAGATGGAATACCAGATTTAGAAATAACAGTATTAACAGTTTCTTTAATTATTTTGCTTTCTGCTTTTTCCCAAGTTTTTTCTCCCCAAAATTCGTCATCTAATGTTTGGTCAAAATATTTAGAAAGTGGTCCTTGTGCTTCCTTAGGACCAACTATTGAAGCACAGTCCACGATTGTTGGGGGATTGTTAAATTTAATTGTTTGCTTTCCTATCTTTTCCAATTTAAGACCTCCTAATGTAAAGTATTAGATTAAAATAATTAAATTTTAATTGTTTAAGATTATAATTATACTAAAGTTATATTTTGAGTATTAAATATTAAATAGATAATTCCAACAAGAATAGAAGTAGAAATACCAAATACTAGAACTGGTCCAGCAACTGTGAACATTTTTCCTCCTACACCCATTACATAACCTTCTGATTTATATTCCATAGCAGGAGAAACAATAGAATTTGCAAATCCTGTAATAGGAATAAGAGAACCAGCTCCTGCCATTTTTCCTATTTTGTTGAATAAATTTAAACCAGTTAAAAATGCTGAAATACCTATTAATATGATGGAAACTATTGTACCTGAAATTTGAGTATCAAGCCCTTTTTGTTTGCATATATTAAGAATGATTTGACCAATGGTACAGATTAGTCCTCCTACCCAAAATGCGTTAAAACAATTTTTTAGTATTGGGGAATTAGGAGATTGTTTATCAACATATTCTTGATAAGTTTGTTTACTTTCTAATGGATTACTCATAGTTTATCACCTTTTATATAAATTTAGTTTTTTAAAATTTGCGGATTTAAACATCAGTGTTGTTTTTTCTGTTTAAGTCGATTGAAAATGCGATGTCCATGTCGACGAAGTATTCAGAAATTTTTCCACCACTGATGCTTGCTCGTTGTTCGATTATTTTTACCTCTGATAGGTAATCAATTGTTTTTGAAGCTTCTGCAATTGCTTTTACAATAGCATCTTTCCATGAAACTGTTGAGTTTCCTGTGATTATTAAGTGTTTTTTTATATCCATATTTTTTACCTCCAAATCTTTTTAAGAATATTTTTGCCGGAATTTGAAAAAATATACATGAGGATAATGCTTTTTTTAGTTGACTGATAATAAATTGACCGCTAAACTGTTAGGGTAGACATAAGTTATATGAAAAAATATTTAAAATTAAATATGGAGTAGTACCCAAGTGGTGAAGGGGACTGTTTGCTAAACAGTTAGGTCCCGAAAGGGGCGCGGAGGTTCGAACCCTCTCTACTCCGCCATTACAAGATATGAAGTAAGATGTACTTTATATCTTTTTTTGTATTTAAAATGAAAAATTCATTTATATTGAAAATGTTAAAAGAAGTTAATTTGAGTTAATAAATGTTAAATAGTTATCGGAAAAATAAAGGGATTTGCATTTTAAATATATTTATGTAAAGTGTTTTTAAATTAATTTGCGTAAAATATTATTAATAAAATGTAAAAGGAGTTGTTATATTATGAAATTAGAAGAAGAATTAATTAAATTAAATGAAGAAGAGATATTTGGAAGAGAAAAAGTAGTTGAAATAGAAAAAAGTGAAGTAATTAAAAATATGAGAGAATTAATAAGTCTTATAGAAGAAATAATGAATATATTAATAAAAAGAGGTACAATATTATATAAGGATGCAGAAGAAATAAGAAAAATGACTATGCTTATATTTCAAGATTTCGGAGATATATTAGAAGTAGTAGAAAAATATATTTAAAAATGAGGAGTGCTTTTTAATATAAAAAATTATATAATAGCTAAAAAAATAAGGAGTGATAAAATGAAAAATAAAAAGCAATTCGATGAAGAAGATTATTCAGATAAAGGAAGAATAGCAGAATTATATGAATTTTATAATGAAGAAATTTATAAAAATTCAAAGGAAAATGAAGAAATGATAAGCAAAATATTTAAAGTAGAAAAACCATTTTATAATAGCTTAACAGATAAACAGAAAAATGAATTTGAAAAATTAGTAGAGCTTTATGCTTTAAATGGAAGTATAACAGATAAAAGAATATTTGTGTTTGCATTTAGATTAGCGGTAAGATTAATATTTGAAGGAAAATATTAATCTTTTTTCTTTTTAAATAAATCATTAGGCTCACATTCTAATATTTTGCAAAATTTTTCTATATTTTCATATTTGATTGATTTGGTTTTATTAGTAACAATAGCATTAAAGTTTGTATATGAAATTGGTTCAAATTTATTCATTTCATTAAAAAGCCAATATTTTGATTTTCCTTTATTTTGTAATAATTCAAGTACATTTAGCTTAATCATATGCAAGTCCTCCTTTTTTATTATTTTATTAAAGACTCACAAAAATATTAACTCACGATAAAATAACTCACAAAAACATTAGACAAAAATTAAATGTTGTGTTAATATAAAATTATAAAATATTTTATAGAAAGGGGAAGAGTTATGATATTAGTGGTACTAGTTGCAATTTGTTTAATCATATTAGTTATTTTGAAAAGAAATGAAAAAAATAAGGAGAATAATAGTCAGAAATTGAAAAAATGGTTAAATGTATTATTTATTAGCGTTATAGTATTTTTAATATGTGTAGTATTAAATAAATTCATAACAATGGCTTCAACGATATTTACAATAGGTTTATATGTTTCAGGTGCTGTTGCTATAATATCGTTGATGGGGTCTACAATAATAAGTATAAAAGACAAAGAAAAGTTACCAGTATGGGCTAGCTTATTACAAGGAATTTTAATTGTAGTTATTGTAGGAGGTATTATTGCTAAAATCATTGATTATAATAGAATACAAGAAGATAAGAAAAATATAAATGAATATAATGAAAATATTTTTAATGCTAATAGTAGTATGGAAGAAAAGCAACAAAATGCTGATGTAGTAGAGCAGCCAGACGAAGAAAAAAAGAAAGAAGAATTTGAAAAAGCAAAATTAGCAGCAAAAGAATATGCATTATCAAAATTGGGTAATGAATATGATTATATTGTTAGTGGTAATTCTGAGTCAGATAGTAATGGCGTTTATAATATAACTGTTCATGTAGAAGAACCTTATTACGGAGGTGGTTCTACTTCAGTAGGTTATTTTTCTATAAAAGTAAAAGATGGATATGTTATTTCAGCAAATTATAATTAGTAAAAGACAATAAAAGCAATATTAAAGTAACGATTTTATGATAAAAATTGAAATTTGCATTGGTTTTGTGCGAATTAAAGGCGAATAATGAATAAGTATAGATATTAAAATATAGTAATGACATTTTAAAGGGAATAAGTTTAGGTTAAATGTTGCTATATTATAAATAAATTTAAAAAAGAATTTTTGAGAGATATGAAAAGTATCTCTCTTTTTTTGTGGCTGAAAATAGTTGATATATAAGGCTTGGAGAAAAAGGGGGCAAAATTGATAAAAAATTATAGTTACCAGCGTAAACTATTAAAGAATAAGGAAATTTTAGGTTAATTAAAAAATATTTAATTTTCATTAAGTTTTATTAGGAGAAAGATGTTCTAAATATAAAAGGGGGGAAATATGTGGAAAAAAATAGAAGAGAAAATAATTTTTATTAATTTAATATAAGTATGCAACATTTAGTAAAAAAATTAAATAAGGGAGGTAATAAAATGTCAAGAGTATATTTTAAAAATGGTAAAAATTATCATATAAAAAATAATGATTATGTTAAAGTAATAGAATATTCAAACAAAAAGGAATTAAAAATAAAAAGTAGTTCAAATCATAATAATCATTTAAAAAATTTTGTAAAATTAAGTAAAGAAGAATATCTTAATAAAGAGACAGGAGAAATATTAAAATATGACTTAAATAAAAAAAGAAATGAAAGAGCAATTAAAAGTTCAATGAAAAAATTAAAAGAGTTATTAAAAAATAATTTTAATGGAGATAAAAATGAGGCATTTTTAACATTAACATATAAAGAAGTAGAATCTGATTTTGATAATGCAGTAAAAGATATGGGAGAATTTTGGAAAAAATTAAAAAAGGAATTTCAAGACTTAGAATTTGTTGGAGTAATAGAAGAGCAGAAAAGAAAAAGTTGGCATATACATATGTTATTAAAAAATATTGGACATAAAAGCATATTTATTCCAGAGGACGAAATAAAAAGATTATGGAATAAAGGAAATATAAGTATATCTAAAATTTCAAAGAGAGGAATTAAAAATGCTTTTTATGAAGAAGAAATGTCAGATGAAGAAGATGATGCAGATGATATAGATGAACCTATAGAAAGAGTTATAGGATATATGTGCAAATTAGAAAGTAAGGAAAATACCCCTAAAGGTAAAAAAATGTATTATAAGAGTAGAGGAATTAAATTCCCTAAAGAAAGTAAAATGAAATATGAAGAGGTATTAAAATTAATAGATAAATGGTATTTATATTATGAAAAGACAGTATTGGTTGTCAGTATAAAAACAGATAATATTGTAAATAAGATAAAATTAGAAATTTATAGAAGTCCTGAGTAAAATATTAATAAAGTAGAATAAGTTATAATAGGTATTAAGTATAAATTTTAAAAAATGGAACGTATAAAAATATTATACTTTATATGATTTTTATATTATAGTAATAAAAGATATATGCTGAAATAATAAAAATTGATTATATTCGATTTTAATGCGAATTATAAAAGGGTTTTTAATAGATTTAATTATAGCTTATTCGCTTTTAAAAGATTGTAATATAGATAAATAGATATAGGAGGAGTTGCAGATGGAAGAAAATTTTGAAAAGAAAGAATTTTTAAATTTAAAAGAGGCAGGAAAGTTATTAGGAATAAGTAGGCAGATGGTAAGTAAATTAAGTTATTTAAAAGATTTTCCTTGTACGAGATTAAAAAGAAGAGTTTTAATAAATAGAGTAGAATTATTAAAATGGATGGAAGAAAATAAAAGTTTAAAAAAGTATTAAAAAATTTCAATTAAGGGCGTGATTTCCCGATAATTTGGGATGATAATATATTTATAAAAATATATTAAAGGAGTGAGATTATTGGGAAGAAGGAAAAATGACAGAAGAGCAAGAAATACAGGTGGACTTCGACAAAAAGGTGCTAATACATTTGAAGGTAGATTAAGAGTAAGAAGAAAAGATGGGAGTTTCATAGAAAAGAGCTTTACAAGGAGTACAAAATCAGAATGTCAGGAAATTATAAATGCATTAAGGACATATGAGCCATTAGAAAATAATATAAGGCAGATTAAAATTGATAGATATACAAATAAGATTACATTAATAAAAGATGGCGAAGATAATAATATAGATGGAGAAATGCTATTTTCTGATTATATGGACTATTTTATCTGGAATCATAGAAGACAAGGAATAAAGAATACGGCAATAAAAGATACTACCCTTTCTTCTTATATTGATAATGCAAAATTGATAAAAAGAAAAATAGGAGATAGAAAAATTGCAGATTTAAAATATGAAGAGGTAAGAAATGCGTTAGAAGAAATACATCAAGATACTTGCGATAGTACAGCAAGAAAAGTCAAGAATTTAGTATATATTGCTTTTAAATTTGCAAAAAAAGATAAAGTTATAAGTAATAATATATTGGCAGATAATGACGAAATTCATTTTAAAGAGTCAAAAGGTAAGAAGAGCAGAAAAATAATAAGTAAAGATGATGAGCAAGTAGTAATTGATTACTGTTTGAAAAATAAAGAATATATGATTTTATTTATATTACTTACAGGAGTAAGAGAGAGTGAGGCTTGTGGAGTAATATGGAATAATATAGATTTTGATAATAATACAGTATATATATGTCAGGCATATATGAGAGTAGATAAATTTGAATATAAAGATGGCAAAATAAAAAGAATTGGAAGTAAAAAAGAGGTTACAGATTTAAAGTCAAAATCAAGTTATAGAGTATTAGGACTTCCAGCAGAATATATGAGAGTCTTGAAGGAATATAAAGAAGAGCAAAAAGAATTAGCAAATAAATGTGGTAAGAAATTTAATGAAAATGATTTTGTATTTACTACCAATGAATATACAGGTTATGTTGCAGATGGAGTAATAGATAGATTAAAAAAGATAATGCAAGATTTAAAGATAAAAAATTATGACAAAATTACAATTCATGGGTTGAGGCATACATTCTGTTCAAGAGGAGTAAGAAATAAAGTTTCATTGAAAGAAATGCAAAGATTAATGGGGCATAGTTCAATTAAAGTTACGGCTGATATATATTCTCAATTAGATGATGAAATGGTAATTCAGGCATCAAATAAGGTAAATGAAGATATGGGAGCATATATAAGTAATTATTATGAAAAGTAAGATAAAAAAGGAGAAAAAGAATAGTATATCGGGAGTTAATCGGGAGTAGTTGTTGTAATGGTTGTAAAGGCATTGAAAATAGTAGAGGGTAAAAGAAATAGAAAAGCGTTGCTAAACTTTTTGTATATATATAATTTTTTGAGATTTGAATGGCTCTTTCCGTAGTTTAAGAAATTCTATACGAATTTTCTGGCACCCTTTCTGTGCTACTTCTCTTTGGGAAAGAGAAGTACACGAACATTTTCCAGAAATTTCGTAAAGAATTTCTAAAACTACTCCATTCGCACATTCAAATTTCAAAAAATTATATATATACAAAAAGTTTAGCTTCTCTACTTATTATTTTTTTAATTATTTATATTATGTTTAAAAAAATATAGAAAATTAATTAGTTTAATTGTATAATAAATATGGAATACAATTTATAAAAAATAATTTAGATGAGTAAGAAAGGAGAATAGCCGACTACATATAAAGGTAATCGGTAAACTATATATGGTAGATGAAGTTAGAGAAATTGCTTTAAAGGCTTTGTATAAAATAAATGAAGAAGGTGCGTATTCTAATATTGCACTTGATAAGATAATTAATGATAATATTAAAAAAATAAATCAAAGAGATATTGGCTTTATTTCTGAAATTGTTTATGGAACTGTTACATGGAGGCTTACTATTGATGAGATTATTAAAAAATATTCAAAAATAAGGATTAAAAAGATTTCTTCTTGGATTTTGAATATTTTGAGGATGAGTGTTTATCAAATTGTTTTTTTGGATAAAGTTCCTAAATCTGCTGCTGTAAATGAAGGTGTAAATTTGGCAAAAAGGTATGGACATAAGAGTAGTGCTAATTTTGTGAATGCTGTTTTGAGGAAGGTTTCAAAAAAGGATTATGAAGAGTTTTTTGAAATAGAAAATCAAAAAGAAAGATTATCTAAAACAACTTCTATGCCAATGTGGATTATTGATAAGTTGTTAGAGGAAAATGATTTTGCTCTTGTGGAGAAGATTTGTAAAAATTCTTTGATTAAACCTAAGACTAGTATTAGAGTTAATAGATTGAAGATTAGTAAAGAAGATTTAGAAGATAATTTGAGAGAACTAGGCATAGAGTTTGAACAAGGATATTTAGATGATTTTTTAGTTATAGATAAAATTAGAAATATAGAGAATTTGCCTATTTTTAAAAATGGATCTTTTACAGTTCAAGATGAAGGTGCAGGTCTTATTCCATTAGTTTTAGCTCCTAAAAAAGGAGATGTTGTTTTAGATGCATGTAGTAGTCCAGGTGGTAAGACTACTTATTTGGCAGAGATTATGGAAAATGATGGGAAAATTGATGCATGGGATTTGCATGAACATAGAACAAAATTAGTTGAAAATACTGCTAAGAGATTAGGATTAACAATTATTAATACAGAAACGAAAGATGCAAGTATTTATGACGAAAGCTTAAAAGAAAAATATGATAAGATTTTGTTAGATGTACCATGTTTAGGACTAGGTGTTTTAAAGAGAAAGCCAGATATAAAATGGGAAAGGAAAGAAGATGATATAAAAGAAATTTCTCAAATACAGGAAAAAATATTAGATACATGTTCAAAATATTTGAAACCAAATGGAGAATTAGTGTATTCGACATGTAGTATTTTAAAAGACGAAAATGAAAATATTATAGAAAAATTTTTAGAAAAAAATAAAAATTTTACATATTGTAATATAGAAGAAAAAATTGTAGAAAAAAATAAAAAGATAAAAGAAAATAACAAAAAAACTGGAATAATAAAGTTTTTTCAAGATGAAGGAAATGATGGGTTTTTCATTTGCAAATTAATAAAAAAATAAATATTACAAAAATATTACACTTATATTACATTTAAATTAAAGATATTGACTTTTTGCCAAATAACGATAAAATAAATTAGAAGAAATTAGCAAAAAAGTTAATAAAAAGAAAGATTATAAATTAATTCAAGTATGGTTTTTATAAAACTGCAAATTATAAAAATAAATAATTAAAAAGGAGCAAAAAATGTCAACTTGTTTAGGATTATATATAGAAGATAATATAATTAAATATGCAAAAGTTTCAAAAGAACGTGACAATATAAAAGTAGAAGCATTTGGTGTAAAATTTTATGAAAACTTAGAAAAAGCAATTGACCAAATTGTTGAAGAAACATATAGCTATAAAGTGCCAATTAGTATAAATCTTTCAGAAGAGCTTTATAACTATTTTGATATGTTTGCATTACTAAGTAAAAAAGATTTAGCAAAAGCAATTGAAACAGAATTTGAATTATTTTGCAGTGATAAGGGCTATAATCCAAATGTGTTTGAAACTAGATATGCAATGACAGTAAATCCAGAAGATAAGGAAAAACTTAGAGTAATACACATTGCAGCAAACAAAATAGATTTGAATAAGAGAATACAGCCATTAAATAAATATAAAACAGGTTCAGTAGTACCAATATCTATGTCAATTCCTAATTTATTATCTACTAAAAAAGGTGAAAATTGCTTAATAGTAAATATGGAACAAGGAACTACAATAACAACAATTATAAATGAAAAAATATATGATGTTAAAATTATAGAACAAGGTAGCCATGATTTTCTTGATAAAATAAATGCAAAAGAAAATTCATATCCAAAATCATATGAAATTTGTAAAAATACTACAATATATACATCTGAAAGTAAAGATTTGCAAGAAGGCGAAATTGGTTATTTAGAAGACATAATGCCAACATTATATGATATAGTAGGACAAATAAGAAAAATAATAAATGAAAGCATTCAAAAAATTGACAAAGTATATATAACAGGAACTGCAACATTGATAAATAATATTGACTTATATTTCCAAGAATATTTGTCAGAAATAAAATGTGAAGTTTTAAAACCATATTTTATAAAACAATCAAAAGAAATAAATATAAAAGATTATATAGAAGTAAACTCAGCAATTGCATTAGCACTATCTGGATTAGGTGAAGGAGTTCAAGGAATTAGTTTCAAAAAGCAAAGCTTTGGTGATAAAGTTCCAGATTGGCTAAAAGTTGAAATGGGAGATGAAAAAACACCAAAAAACAAAAAAACTTTAAATAAATTATTTACAAATGATTTGGGTGAAAAATTAGATAAAACAGAAATAAGCTTAATTAGAGTAGCAGTAGGATTATTACTATTATTTGTAATTTATAGTGCATTTTCAATATTATTAAATAATCAAATGGACAAAAAAAATGAGCAAGCACAAGAATCAATTGATAGCACAAATGCACAAATACAATTAGCAAGTGCTGATAATACAAAAATACAAGATAAAACAAATGAATATAGCACGATGATACAAAATTTGCAAGATTTAAATGATAGGATAACAGATGCAAATAAAGTTAGAGATGCTATACCTAATTTATTAAATACAATTATGTATATTATACCAGAAAATGTACAAATAACATCAATAGAAAATACAACAGGAACACATATAGTAATAAATGCTCAATCTGATAAGTATGAACAACTAGGGATGTTTAAAGCAAAAATAGAAACAAGTTTGTGTCTTACAAATGTAATTTCAACAGCTGGACAAAAAGACAGTAGTGTTGTTACAGTAAAAATTGAAGGAGATTTACCATGAAAAAATTATTAATATTAATTTTAATAGCATTAGTGTTAACTCTAACTATTTTTACGGTTATAAAAGGACTTCATATAGGAAGTTTAGAAATACTGGGGATTAAAGGAATACAAGAAAAAAATGCAGAATTAGATGAAACTGTAACAGAGGCAACCAAATTAGCAAATTCAGAATTTCCAAGCAAAGTTAGAGAATTAGATGCTAGTATGAAAGAATTAAATGAACAAAAAACAACATATCAAGATATGGTAGCAGTAAGTTCATCAGAAGATGTACAAAATGCTAGCCAATTAACAAAATATAAAATAGACTATTTATGGGCACAAATAGGAACACATGCAACAAGTGAAGGTGTTATCATAAAAATAGATGTAACAAATGGTTCTGGTGGAGAAAACACATATAATCTTAACTTTACAGCAAATGGAACTTATATAAATATCTCAGAATTTATTAGAGATATTGAAGATGATTCAACATTAGGATTTAAAATTGAACAATTCTCAATGAAAGCTGGAACATCAACATCAGATTTACAAGCAACATTTGTATGTAAGAACATTCCAATAGAAGGAATTTCATCAATAGTATCAACAACAGATAACACTAATAGTACAAACGAGACAAATACAACTGCTGATACAAATAGCGCAAATAGTACAAATAGTACTGCTAATACAAACAGTACAAATACAACAAATCAAACTAACACAACAAATACAGCACAATAAAAATATAGAATTTATACCTTAGGAAAGGAAGATAAAAAATGGCTAAAAAAGTTATTAAAGAAATAATAATAATATTGTTATTATGTTTAGCAATAATTTTAGTCTTAGGTGTTTTATTATATGAATATGTACCTACAAATAAAATTATTCCAGAGGAAGTTTCATATACTACACCAGAAGATGTAAAGCAGGAAATAGCAACATCAGAAAATGTAGAAGATGAACAAGTTATATTAACATATAGCTTAGACTCAGCAGACTTAAATAATTACGAAAGAATTAACACATATGTGCCAGGAAAGCCAAATCCATTTTCAGATTATAGTTCGACATCTGGACAAAATACAACAAATAGTTCATCAGGAAGTTCATCAACAGGTAGTTCATCTAATGGAAATACAACAAGTGGAAATGGAACAGCATCAAATACAACAACATCAGGTGGCTCATATATACCAGATAAAGGTACAAAATAAAGTTATTAACGTTATGTTTTTTTAAAAACATGAGTATATATATATTTAAAATTTCAAAAGAAAAAAGGAGGAAAAAAACATGAGAAATCAAAAAGGTATTACTTTAATTGCATTGGTAATAACAATAATTGTATTATTAATTTTAGCAGGTGTATCAATCGCTATGTTAACAGGTGAAAATGGTATTTTAACAAAAGCTACACAATCAACTGTTGAAACAGCAAGAGGTGAAGCTGATGAAGCTGTTAAATTAGCTATATCAACAGTAAAAGCTGATATGTTAGATTCAACAAAAAACACATCAGAAAAAACATATAAAGCTCTTGATAGAGCAACAATAATAAATGCAATTAATGTATCTTATCCAGGACAAGCAGCAGCAGATGATGCAAATGCAAATGTAATAAACTTTACAGCAAGTAACAAAAAAGTAATGGCTATTACATTAGATTTAAGTAAAGCAACATCAGCTGGAACAGTATCAGTTACAAGCATTAATGAAGTAACAGAATAGAAAAATAATGGAGGTAAAAAAAATGAGAAGAGAACAAAAAGGTATTACTCTTATCGCATTAGTAATAACAATAATCGTATTGTTAATTTTAGCAGGTGTATCAATTGCTATGTTAACAGGTGAAAATGGAATATTAACAAAAGCAACACAATCAACACAAGAAACAGCAAAAGGAGAAGCAACAGAAGCTATTAAATTAGCTGTATCAACAATAAAAACTGAAATGTTAGATGGAACAACTGCAAAAAATACAACAATAGCAAGTGCAGGAATGACACCAGCAAATATAGCATCAGTTATATTAATTTCATATCCAAATTCAGCAGCAGTAGGAACAGATGCATCAGGTGACGATTCAGCTACAATAAAATTTACAGCAAGTAATAATAAAGTTGTTACAGTTCCAATTTCAATAAGTGGAACAACAGTAACAATAGATGAAGATGCAATAACAATTGCAGACTAATAAAAAATAAAATAGGAGGAAATAAAATTATGAGAGAACAAAAAGGTATTACTTTAATTGCATTAGTAATAACAATAATCGTATTATTAATTTTAGCAGGTGTATCAATCGCTATGCTAACAGGAGAAAATGGTATATTAACAAAAGCAACACAATCAACACAAGAAACAGCAAAAGGGGAAGCAGTAGAAGCTGTTAAATTAGCAGTATCAACAGTAAAAGCTGATATGTTAGATTCAACAAAAAATACAGCAGATAAAACATATAGCTCACTTACAATGGACAATATAAAAGCTGCAATATTAGTATCATATCCAAACTCAGCAGCAACAGTAGAGGGAACTAATATTAAATTTACAGCAAGCAATAATAAAGTTGTTACAGTACCAGTTTCAATTACAGGAACAGGAAATACAGCTACAGCATCAATAAATGAATCAGGAGTAACAGTAGCAGATTAATAAAAAAATAAAAGCCATATGCACATTTTTCGTGTGTATGGCTAAATTTATAAAAAAGCAAAACAAGGAGAAGAAATGGACATACTACTATATATAATAATTTTTATAATGGGAACAGTTTTTGGTAGTTTCTTTACATTAGCAGTATATAGAATACCAAAAAGACAAGATATAACACATACACATTCTTATTGCCCAAATTGCAATCACAAATTAGGATTTTTAGATTTAATACCAGTATTTAGTTATATCTTTTTAAGAGGTAAATGCAGATATTGCAAACAAAAAATTAGACCAAGATATTTTATTTTGGAAATATTATCAGGATTATTGTTCTTATTATTAGCATTTTTAATGAATATAACAATTGAAAATTTACATACAACATTAATATTAGATGCCATGTTTATGGTTTTATATTTATGTTTTATATTCATTATGGCTGGAATAGATAAAGAATATAGAAAAATAGACAAATCTGTCTCAGCATATGGAATTATTATATCTATTATGTATATAGTATATCTATGTATAGTAGAAAATACTAATATATATAGATATATTATATATTTAATATTCTTCATATTAATATTAATTTTAGATAATATAACATTAAAAAAATATGCAAAAAATAGTTATCTAAATGGTTTAGTATTAACATTATTGACAATGTCTATATTTACAGGAGAATATATAGCAATAAATACAGTAATTTACACATTATTAATGTTAGCAATGCTTATTTTAATTCATAAAATAATAAATTTAAGTAATAGAAACAAAAAAACAGAAAAAAAGATATGGAACACATTACCAGTTGGATTTTATATGGCAGTTGCAAATATTTTAAATTTAATAGCTGTTTTATCATGTTATAAAATTTTATTATAATTGTGATGAGAAAGGAATGAATATGAATTTTAGAAGTGAAAAAGGAGTAACTGGAATTGATATTACAGTATCAATAATTATAATAACATTATTTATAGGAATAATAGCAACACTTATGTTTAATATTAATTCATCATCAGGAGGAATAGGTAGAAAATCAGAAGCAACAAATTATGCAATTACTGAAATAGAAAAAATAAAAGCACAAGATTTTAATACCTTAAATAATAAAGAGGAAAGCGGATATATAGAAGATACACCATATTACAAAGAAGTTAGCGTTTTAGATTATGCGGATTTTCCGGAAAATGAAGGAAAAGATAAAGTACATGGACTAGTAAAAAGAATTTCTGTTACTATATCATATAAAAATGGAAAAGACACAGAAAAAGTAGAATTAGCAACAGTAATAACAAAGGAGTAAATTTATGAAATCTGAAAAGGGTATTACATTAATATCAGTAATTTTATATGTAATAGTTATGCTGTTAGTAGTAACAATAGCAAGTATCTTAACAGGTTATTTTTATAATAATATAGATATAAATAATACAGAGCAAAATGCAAATGTCGAATTTACAAAATTTAATTCTTTTTTTACAGAAGAAGTTAATATTAGAGGAAATACTATATTAGAAAGTGATACTGAGGGAACATCAACAGGTCAAAAATATATTGTATTTTCAACAGGAAATCAATATACTTATATAAAAAATAATAAATCTATATATAAAAATAATTCCAAAATAGCATCAGACATAGAAGAATTTAATCTAAAAATAAATAATAGTGATAGTAAAACAACTATAGAAATAGAATTAACTTCTGGAAATATAACTAAGACTACAACATACGCACTAAAAAATTAGAAAAAATTTCATATAAAAAAATATATATAATTCATGTAAAATATAGTATAATAATTAATGGGGATACGAAAGAGAGGTATTTTTATGGATTTAAAAAGAAGACAACCGATTGGTGTTGAGCTTGTTAAAAGAGGAATTGTAAAAGATATTGATATAGAAAAAGCATTAGATTATCAAAAAGAGCATCCAAATAAAAAAATTGGAGATTGTATATATGAACTAAAACTATGTGACCCTGTTTTATTAATAAAAGAAATAGGAGATATAATTGGTGAAAAAGGAATATTACTTTTTAAAAATTCGATTAAAATAAATATAACTGATTATGTTTCATTAGATACTGCAAAAAGAGTAAAAGCAGTTCCATTTGAAATTGATAATGGAAAAATAAAAGTATGTTTTGCAAATACTGTAAACAAAAGAGATATAGAAACTGTAAGATTGTTATGTTTAAATAAAGGTTTGATAATGGAAACATATATCACCTTTGAAAAAGATATAGAACAAATTTTAAAATCATTAGAAGGAAAAGCAAATGATATAAATGAAGTTGGAACAACAATAGTTAATTTAGTTGATAGTATTATAAAAACAGGAATAGAAAAAAGAGCAAGTGATATTCATATAGAACCAATGGCAACAGAAGTTAGAGTAAGATACAGAATAGATGGAGAGCTGTTCACAGAAGCACATATAGAAAAAGAAAAACAACAACAAATAATAGGAAGATTAAAAGCTATATCAAATATGCACCAAGAAAAACAAGAATCACAAGATGGTAGAATATTATTATATGAAGATTATAATATCCGTGTATCATCACAACCAAATGTATATGGAGAAAAATTTGTTTTAAGATTATTAAAGAAAAATGCAAATATTAAAAATATATTTGATTTAGGTTATTCAGGAGATGCAGATTCATTTAAGAAAAGTGTTAATAAAAAGAATAGTGTTACAATAATTGCAGCACCAACAGGAGAAGGTAAAACAACATCTTTATATAGTATAATAGATTTCTTAAATAAACCAGAAATAAATATAACAACAATAGAAGACCCAGTAGAAATTCGTATACCAGGATTAAACCAAGTAGAAATAGGTGCAAAGTCAACATTTTCTGATGCATTAAGAACAGTTTTAAGACAAGACCCTGATATTATCCTAGTTGGAGAAATTCGTGATAGAGAAACAGCAGAAATAGCAATACAAGCTGGACAAACAGGACACTATGTTTTATCAACAATACACACAATAGACAGTATAGAGGTTATAAACAGATTAAGAAAAATAGGGGTTTCAGATTATGATATAGCAAGTACACTTGCAACATCTATTTCACAAAGACTTGTTAGACGTATATGCCCAAAATGTAAAAGAGAAAGAGAATTTACAAAAGAAGAAAAAGAAGTAATAGATAAAATATTAACAAAGTACAACGAAAAAATAGATTTAGATAAAGTAAAAACATATGATTCATTAGGATGTGACTACTGTAATGGAACAGGATTTTATGACAGAATTGGTATATTTGAGGTATTAGATATAACAGATGAAATAAAAGAACTAGTAGTAAAAGGTGCTTCAAGTATGGAAATAAGAAAAAAAGCATTAGAAGAAAATTATAGACCTTTAATAGTAGATGGATTAAAGAAAGTAATAAAAGGAGAAACAACATTAGAAGAGCTAAATAATAAATTATTATTTTTCTAATATAACCAAGGAGGAACAAAAATTATGAACATGGATAAAATTTTGGAAATAGCAATTGAAAGAGATGCTTCAGATATTCACTTAATATGTGGAAATAAACCAATGCTAAGAGTTGTAAGAGAACTAGTTCCAATAGAAGAAATGGATGAATTAACAGAAGAAGATATGAGTGAAATGTATGACTATCTTGTAAGAGGAAATATAGACCAAGATGAAATATATAATAAAACAAAAAAATTGGATATGTCATATGTGTTTAATGATATTCGTTTAAGGGTAAATATTTCATCATCAGATAATGTACCACTTGCTACTCTAAGAATTATAAAAAATGAATTGCCACCATATGAATCATTAGGAGTACCAGATATAGTTAGAAGAATGACATATCAACCACAAGGGTTAATATTGGTAACAGGTAAAACAAACTCTGGTAAGAGTACAACACTAAACTCTATGATAGATTATATAAATGAAAATCAAAATAAAAAAATATTAACACTTGAAAACCCAGTTGAATATAAACATCATTCAAAAAATTCTTTAATTGTACAAAAAGAAGTTGGAAAAGGTAAAGATATATTAACATTTAGTGAAGGTGTACAAAACTCTTTAAGAGAGGACTGTGATATATTAGTAATAGGAGAGATTCGTGATAAAACAACAATGGAAGCAGCAATAGAAATGGCAGAATCAGGACACTTAGTATTAGGAACACTTCACACAAAAACTTGTGCAGAAACAATAGACAGAATGATAAGCTTTTATGAAGTAAGAGACCAAGCAAGTATAAAATATTTATTATCAGCATTATTAAAACTAGTTGTATCACAAAGATTATTAAAAGGTACAGAAGGAAAATTAGTTTTAGTACCAGAAGTAATGGTAGTAGATAATGTGGTTGCAGGTATTATTAGAAAAGAAAAATTAAGCGTATCAGAAATAGAAGATGCTATACAAAGTAGTTTAGACAAAGGAAGTATAGGTTTAATAAATTCATTAGCAGAGCTTTTTGTATCTAATAAAATTACATTAGACCAAGCAAAAGCTCAAATAGAAGAAAAAAATATAGAAATTTTGAATAG
The DNA here is from genome assembly GCA_944387495.1 of uncultured Clostridia bacterium. Classification (GTDB taxonomy): domain Bacteria; phylum Bacillota; class Clostridia; order TANB77; family CAG-508; genus CAG-269. The sequence goes on from CALXFD010000021.1 coordinate 22,936, forward strand.
AACAATAATGCAATTAAAAATAAAAAAAGGAATAGGCTAGAAATAATGAATAAACAAGAAGGAGGTTAAAAATGCCAACATATGTTTATAAAGCAGTAACAAAAACTGGTGTAGTGGTAAAAAACAAAGTAGAATCACCCAACAAGCAAAACTTAATTAAAAAACTTAAAATGAATGATTTATTGCCAATTGATGTTACACAAATAAGATATGCAGGAAAAACAGCACCACAAAAAAAGCAAAAGAGAAATGTGGAAAACATTGATGAAATTTTAAAAAATATAAATACAACAGATATAGGAAAAAATAAACCAAGAGAGTTATCAACAAAAGAAAAAGTAAATTTGTATTTTGCACAAACAGAAAAAATAACATCAAGAGATTTAATGGTATTTACCCAAAATTTCTATTTACTTAAAAAGGCAAATTTCAACAATATTCATGCATTAGACACTATAATTAAAAGTACAGAAAATGTTAGTTTTAAAGGAATATTAGAGGATATACTAGCAGGTGTAGAAGCCGGAGAAAATATGTATACAACAATGGAATATTATTCAAATGTATTCCCATATATTTATATAAATATGATAAAAGTTGGCGAACTTTCTGGTTCATTAACAAATTCACTTGAACAAGCTGTACAATATCTAGATGAGTCAGACTCTTTAAACAGAAAACTAAGAGCTATATTAATACCTAATATAGTACAATTTGCATTATTATTAGTTATGTTATTTGTTGGAACACTAGTAGCTATTCCAGCAATACAAAATGTCTTTGATGATTTGGGAACAGATGAAGAATTGCCAGGAATAACAATGTGGTTTGCTGGTTTTGTAGATAATTTAATAAAATATTGGTATATACCAACATTTATAGTATTGGCAATAATTGGTGGAGTATTGTTCTATATAAATACTCCAAAAGGAAAATACAATTTCCACTATTTTAAATATAAAGCACCAATATTTGGACAATTAATTTTTGCATTAGATTTTTCTAGATTTTTAAGAGCAATGCTATTAAACCTAAAAAATGGAATGAGGATACAAGACTCAATAGAAGTAAGTAAAAATGTTATAAATAACTATGTAATGAGGTCAATGATTGAAACATCTATTAATAATATATTAACAGGTACATCATGGATAGAGCCATTTGAAAAGTCAGGTTTAGCTAAGCCGATGATTACAGAAATGCTAAAAATAGGTATGCAAACAGATTTAACAGAAATGATGGAAAAATTAGTAGAATATATGCAAATAGATATTGATAATATCATGAATAAGATAATGAAAACATTACCACAAGTTGTGTATGCAATAGTAGGTATAGTATTAATATTCTTCGTAATAGTAGTATTAGTACCATGTATACAAGTTTATATGGGAAATTTCTTATTCTCAGCATATGGAGTATAGTAAAAAATCGCTCTTTTCCAGAGCGATTTTTTGGAAGGAGTAGTTAAATGAAGATTGGAATTGATTTAGGTGGTAGCCATATTGGAATAGGTGTTGTAGATACTGATGGAAATATTGTTGAAAAATTTGAAAAAAGAATTGTTTCAAAAGATAGAAAAAATGTAAAAAAAGTAATAGAAGAATATATAATAGAAAAAAGCAATTTATTATTAGAAAAATATAAAATTTCTAGTATAGGAATTGCTGTTCCAGGTACAGTACAAAAAGATATTATTATAAAATCTGTTAACTTTAATTTGGAAAATTATAAATTAGTAGAAAGATTAAAACAAGTACTTAATATAGAAATAAAGCTTAAAAATGACGCAAAATGTGCAGCGTTAGCAGAAAATAAATATGGCGCAGGAAAATTAAAAAATAGTAATAGAATATTATTTTTAACATTAGGTACAGGTATAGGTGGAGCAGTTATTATAAATAATAAGCTATTAGATACTGGTGATGAACCAGGATGTGAGTTTGGACATATGATTATCCAAAAAAATGGAATAATGTGCAATTGTGGAAAAAAAGGTTGTTTTGAAAGATATGCATCAATGAAAGCGTTTAAGGACAATCTAAGAGAAGTATTAGGATTAGATGAAAAAACAAGCGGAAAAGAATTGCTTAATATTATTAGAAAAACTACTCAAAAAACTCAAAATTATTTAAAAATAAACAGAATTATAAATAATTATATTGAAGATTTAAGTATAGGAATTTCAAACATAATAAATATTTTCGAACCAGAAAGTATAATATTAGGTGGAAGTTTTGTGTTTTATGAAGAAATCTTTTTAGCAAAATTAAAAGAAAAATTATTAAATAGTAATTTACTATTTAATAAAAGAAAAGGAATTGATATACAAACAGCGATTTTAGGAAATGATGCTGGTATAATTGGAGCAACTTTAATATAAAAGGAGGAAGATTTTGTGAAAGAAGAAAAAAAGGCAACAAGACAAAGTTATGGTGAAGCATTGGCAGAATTAGGTGAAGAAAATGAAAAAATAGTAGTACTAGATGCAGACTTATCTAGTGCAACAAAAACTAGCATATTTGCAAAAAAAGAGCCAGAAAGATTTTTAGATATGGGTATAGCAGAAGCAGATATGTTAGGAACATCAGCAGGTCTTGCAACTTGTGGGAAAATACCATATGCAAGTACTTTTGCAGTATTTTCAGCTGGAAGAGCATATGATCAAATAAGAACAAGTATATGTTATCCAAAGTTAAATGTGAAAATATGTGCAACACATAGTGGGATAACAGTTGGAGAAGATGGAGCAACACATCAAATGCTAGAAGATATTTCATTAATGAGAACACTTCCTAATATGACAGTTATGTGTACATCAGATGATATACAAACAAAATGGGCAGTAAAAGAAATATCAAAGATTAATGGACCTGTTTACTTAAGATTAGCAAGACTTTCTACTAATATTATATATGAAGAAGGAGAAAAATTTGAAATAGGAAAAGCAGTTCAGATAGGAGAAGGAACAGATGCAACTGTTTTTGCAACAGGTGTGACAGTACAAGAAGCATTAAAGGCAAAAGAAGAATTAGAGAAAAATGGAATAAATATAAGAGTTGTAGATATTCATACAATTAAACCAATAGATGTAGATATGATAGTTAAATGTGCAAAAGAAACCAAAAAATTAATATCAATAGAAGACCATAACATAATTGGAGGACTAGGAAGTGCTATTTCAGAAGTTTTAACACAATATGAACCTAAAAAATTAATAAGATTAGGAATAAATGATACATTTGGTAAATCTGGAAATGCAGAAGAATTAATGAAATATTATGGAATTACAAGTAAAAATATAGTTGAAAATGTATGCAAAGATGATAAAAGTGAGTAATTTTTTGCTGAAATATACCTATTTATACACATATAAAAATTGTGAATTTTTTGTGAATTTTTGAAAATAGAGAAAAAAAGAGATAATAGATAGAAAATGTAAAAAAACCAACATTTTCTATCATTTTTTTACCCAAAAACTATTGCAAATTTTGTACTTTATTGATATGATTAGGTAGAATAGAAATAGTATGCAAATCTAAAAAAGGAGAGCAAAAGATGATAGAATTTAGAAATGTAACCAAAACATATGATACAGGCACAAAAGCAGTAAAAAATGCTAATTTTAGAATAGACAAAGGCGAATTTGCTTTTTTAGTTGGTTCATCAGGAAGTGGTAAATCTACACTAATAAAATTAATATTAAAAGAAGAAGAACCAACATCAGGAAATATTATAATCAATGGAAAAGACACAACATTTTTAAAACCAAGTAGAATACCATATTTAAGAAGAAGTATGGGAGTTGTATTTCAAGATTTCAGACTTTTACCAGACAAAACAGTATATGATAATGTAGCTTATGCAATGTATATTGTAAGAGCAACACCAAGACATATTAGAAGACAAGTACCAATGGTTCTTTCACTAGTAGGATTAAGTGGAAAAGCTAAAATGTATCCAAATGAATTATCAGGAGGAGAGCAACAAAGAGTTGCACTTGCAAGAGCATTAGTTAATAATCCATCAATGTTAATTGCAGACGAGCCAACAGGTAACTTAGACCCAGACACAGCATGGGATATAATGACATTATTAAATGATATCAATATGAGAGGTACAACAGTTGTAGTTGCTACACATGCAAAAGACATTGTAGATAAAATGAAAAAAAGAGTAATTCATATAAGAAAAGGTGAAATAATAAGAGACGATAAAAAAGGTGGGTATGATTGTGAAATATAGTATATTAGGTTATTTTATAGGTGAAGGTTTTGCAAATGTTTTCAAAAACAAAAAATCTACTGGTGCATCACTTATGATAATGTGTGCAACCATGATTATATTTGGAGTATTTCTAATATTAGGGGAAAATATAAATCACTTTGTTAGTGAAGTAGAACAAGCACAAGGAATACAAGTATTTGCAACAGAAGAAGCAACAGATGAACAAGTAACAGAACTTGGGGAAAAAATAAAAGCAATAAATGGCGTAAACAAAATTGAATATGTTTCAAAAGAAGATGCATTAAATCAAATGAAAGAAAAATTTGCAGATAATCAAGACTTACTTGAAGGATACGAAGGAGAAAACAACATATTTACAGCATCTTATGTTGTAACATTAACAGACTTAAATTTAAGTACACAAGTTCAAGATGAAATATCAAAATTAGATTATGTTAAAAAAATAACAAGTTCAGATGAAACAGTTTCAACATTAATAAGTCTTGCAAATGGAATAAAAATAGTAACAGGAGTAATCTTAGTTTTATTAATTGTAATTTCAATATTTATAATAGCAAATACAATAAAATTAACAGTCCATGCAAGAAGAAAAGAAATATCAATAATGAAATATGTTGGAGCAACTAATGGATTTATAAGATGGCCTTTTATAGTAGAAGGTATGATAATAGGAATAATTTCAAGCTTAATATCAATTATACTAGTAGGCTTAGCATATAACTTTATTGCAGACCAAATGGTAAATTCTCAATTTATGAAAATGATGGGAGTAAGTTTAGTAAGCTTTGCAGATATGTTTAGCTCAATAATATTTGTATATATGTTATTAGGAATAGGAATAGGAGCATTAGGAAGTATTATTTCTATGAGAAAATATTTGAAAGTATAAAGGAGTAGACATGCGTAAATTTTTATGTATTGTTTTAGCTTTTATAATCATTTGTACATATGCAACAACTATTTATGCAGAAGAATTAACAGATTTACAAAAACAACAAGAAGAACTGCAAAACCAAATAGAACAATCAAATGATGAATTAAATGAAGTACAAAGTCAACTTTCAGAAAATTTAAAACAAATAGAAAAATTAGACGAGAAAATAGCAGACTCAGAACAAAAAATGGAAGAATTAAATTCTGAAATATCTACATTGCAAACGTCAATTGATGAAATAAAAGCTCAATTAGAAGTAGCCGAAAAAAAATATGAAGAGCAAAAAAATATTATGGAAAAAAGATTAATTGCAATTTATGAATCAGGCGAAACAAAATATATAGATGTTCTTTTAAAATCAAAAGATATTTCAGAGTTTTTATCAAATTATTATTTGATAAATGAAATTACATCTGTTGATAAAGAATTATTAAATGAAGTAGAATCACAGAAAAAAACAATTGATTTAGCAAAACAAAAACTAGAAAAAGAACAAGAAAAATTAACAACAGATTTGCAAAATCAAACAAAAACATCAACAGTTTTAGAAAACACAAAAACATTAAGAGAAAAATATATTTCTAGATTGTCAGATGAAGAAAAAGCAAAACAAGCTCAAATAGATGAAATGACAAAACAATATGATGAAGTAAATAAGCAAATATTAGAACTTGCAAAACAAGGACTAGATACTGAATACATAGGTGGAGTGCTAGCTTGGCCAGTACCAGGATATACCAAAATATCATCAAATTATGGTATGAGAGTTCACCCAATAACAGGACAATATAAGCTACATACAGGTGTAGATATAAGTGCACCAATGGGAGCAAACTTTGTTGCGGCAAATGATGGTATAGTAACAAAAGCAGGTTATAATACAGCTTATGGAAATATGGTTATAATAGACCATGGAGGAGGCATTTCTACACTATATGCACATGGTTCAGAAATTCTAGTAACAGTTGGACAAACTGTAAAAAGAAATGACCCAATTTTAAAAGTTGGTTCAACAGGATATTCAACAGGACCACATGCACATTTTGAAGTAAGGATAAACGGTGTGGTAACAAATCCAATTGAATATATTACAAATGGAGTAATTCCAGAAAACGCAAACAAACAAGATGATAAAAATGAAGATACAAATAATACAACAAATGAACAAGAAACAGCTAATTAGTAAATGTAAATAATATACAAATAATTGATAAAAGAGGAGATAATCATATGAAAAAAATAATCTTAAAATTAATAGCAATTATAGTTATTACAATAATATGTTTACAATATAATGTTTTAGCAGCATCAAAATCTGAATTAAGTGCAGATAGTAAAGAAACACAACAAAAAATAGATGATGCAAAAGAAGAGCTAGAAGGAATAAAAACAGAAAAATCAGAAACATTACAACAAGTAGAAGAACTAATGTCAGAAATTTCTCAAAAACAAAATGAAATAGATGACTTAGATTCTGAAATAGCTGATTTAAACAGTCAAATACAAGATGCACAAAATAAACTAAATGAAAAACAAGAAAATTATGATAAACAAGAAAAATTGCTAGAAGAAAGATTAGTTGCAACATATGAAGCAGGAGAAACCTCTTATTTAGATGTATTATTATCATCAGATAGTTTAACAGATTTAATATCAAATTATTATCTAGTTAGTGAAATAACAGAAAATGACTTGAACCTAATGGAAGAAATAAAAAAAGAACAACAAGAAATTGAAAATGCAAAATCTACTTTGGAAAATAGCAAAAAAGAATTAGATAGCTCAAAATCAGAAAAACAAGCAAAAGCTACACAATTACAAGAAACAAAAAATCAAAAAGATGCCTATGTGGCACAATTAAATGAAGACGAAAAAAATACACAAGCACAATTAGAACAATTTGAACAAGATAAAAGAAATATACAAGCACAATTAGCAGAAATAGCAAGAAAAGAAGCAGAACAGATGGCAAGCTCAGGAGCAAGCAATGTTTCAAATAATCCTAGTTCAAGTGGATATATAAGACCAGTTGCAGGGTATAGTATAACAACAGGTTGGTATGGATATGCAGGACATACAGGTGTAGATTTTAGTGGTGCAGGAATATCAGGAAAACCAGTATTAGCAGTAAAAGATGGAACAGTAGTAACATCAACAGCATTAAAAAATTCAAATGGTTCATATAGAAGTTATGGAGAATACATAGTAATAAATCATCATGATGGTACAATGACATTATATGCACACGGAGCACCAGGTTCAAGAAGAGTAAGTGCAGGACAATCTGTAAAACAAGGTCAACAAATAATGAGTGTAGGAACAACAGGAAATTCAACAGGGTATCACTTACATTTTGAAGTTAGAGTTAATGGAAGACCAGTAAACCCAGCACCATATTTATCTTAAAAAATCAATATAAAATAAGAGCATAAAAGAGGATGGAATTTTATTTGATTTGGGAGGAACATATGAAAAATAAAATTTTAAAAATACTTGGAGGATTAGTAGTAGCAATTCTGATTTCACAATATAATGTTGCAGTATTTGCAAATGAAGTAACAGATTTGCAAAATAAACAATCAGATAATGAAGAAAAAATTAATGAGGCAAAAGAGCAAAAAGAACAAGTAACACAAGAAAAATCAGACACTCAAAAACAAGTAGATGAATTAAATAACCAGATTTCAAGTTATGAAAGTGAAATTGGAGATTTAGATGTTAAAATAACAAATCTAAATACTCAAATCCAAGATGCAGAAAATACACTTAATCAAAAACAAGAAAACTATGATAAACAACAAAAATTATTAGAAGAAAGATTAGTTGCAACATATGAAGCAGGAGAAACTTCATATTTAGATGTATTATTATCATCTGATAGTATAACAGACCTAATATCAAATTATTATCTTGTTTCTGAGATAGCAAACCATGATTTAGAATTAATGGATAATATCAAAAAAGAACAAAAAGAAATAGAAGAATCAAAAGCAACATTAGAAACAAGCAAACAAGATTTAGCAAATTCAAAAGCAGAAAAAGAAAGCAAATCACAAGAATTACAAGTTGCAAGAACAGAAAAAAGTAAATATGTATCACAATTATCAGCAGAAGAACAAGACTTACAAGAAGAAATTGACCAATTAACAAAAGACAATCAACAAATTCTTAATGATATAAAAATAGCACAACAAAAATATCAAAAACAATTAGAAGAACTAAAAAACAAAGCAAACAGTTCTAACAATAGTTCATCATCAGGAGGAAGCTCATCAAGTGGAGGTTCTTCATCATCAGGTGGTAGTTCATCATCAAGTGGAGGCTCAAACAGTTCAGCATCTAATCCAGGAGGATTTATAGTACCAATAAATTATAACTATATTTCATGTAATGGATATTATTCAAGTGGTAAATTCCATGGAGCAATAGATTATGCAGCAAGCTCAGGAACACCAGTATATGCAGCAGCAGATGGAGTAGTTATGACAGTAAAAAGTATGACAACTAGTTATGGAACACATGTAGTTATACAACATGCAAATGGATTACAAACATGGTATGCTCACGGAACACCAGGTTCAGTAACAGTAACACCTGGACAAATAGTATCACAAGGACAAGTAATAATGAAAAGTGGAAATTCAGGAAATTCACAAGGACCACATTTACATTTTGAAGTAAGAAAATCACCATATAATTACAGTTATAGTGCCACAAAATATGGAGATGACAGCAGAGTAAACCCTAATGCATATTTCTAAATGAGACATTGGGGACGTGTCAAATCGTCTCATTAAAATATAAATTATCAAGTTCTTTATAAAAATATAAAAGATATTTTAAAATTTTATTAGGAAAGTATATAAAAAAGTAATTATGATTTTATAAAAAATTTATATACTTTCCTATAATATAAAAATATATATTTATAAATGTTAATATATAAATATTTTGATGTGAACTATGTTGCACTTCAAGATATTTATATATTAGCTTTTAGAAGTAATAAATATAAATAAAATCAATCTTATAATTTTACTATATGAAATATTATTAAATATGTAATATATTATTTATCATAATAATAAAATTTGAAGGGAATGAGCACATGGAAGAGAAAAAAAGATATAAAGTTTACAAAATTATAATGTTAGTTGTATTAGTAGCATTTATTACATTTATGCTAACATCAATAGGATTTTATCAATATTTTGTAAAAGGTGATAGCTTAAATAAATATTTATCATTTATGACATCAGATGAATCTAATGATATAACAACTCAATTAGATACATATAGAAAAATAATTGATAAATATTATTTAGGAGAAGTAAATGAAGAAGATTTAAAAGAAGGAGCAATCAAAGGATATATAGAAGGACTAGGAGACCCATATACAGAATATATATCAAAAGAAGATATGGAAGAATATATGGAAGATACAAAAGGAAATTTTGTTGGAATAGGTATATATATGGTACAAGATACTGAGGAAGACAAAATAATGGTATTATCTCCAATAAAAGGAAGTCCAGCAGAAAAAGCAGGTATAAAATCAGGAGATTATATAATAGAAGTAGATGGAGAAGAATGTAAAGCAGAAGATATGACAGCAATATCTAATAAAATAAAAGGAGAAGAAGGAACTACTGTAAAATTAAAAATACAAAGAGATAATGAAACATTAGATTTTGAAATAAAAAGAGAAAATGTAACAGTAAATCCAGTTGAAGGAGAAGTATTAGAAAATAATATAGGATATATAGAATTCTCTTCATTTGATGAAAATACAGCAGAAGGATTTAAATCAAAATTTGAAGAATTAAAAAATCAAGGAATACAATCTCTAATAATAGATTTAAGAAATAATGGTGGAGGAATAGTAGACGAAGCATTAGAAATAGCAGGATATATTGCAGATAAAGATTCAGTATTATTATATGAAGTAAATAAAGATAATGAAGAAGAAGTTAAGAAATCTGAAAATGAACCAATAATAAATATGCCAATAGTAATATTAACAAATGAAAATACTGCAAGCTCATCAGAAATATTAGCAGGGGCATTAAAAGACTTAGGGAAAGCTAAAATAGTAGGAACAAAAACATATGGAAAAGGAGTAATACAACAAATATTATCACTACCAGATGGAAGTGGAATAAAAATAACATCAGAAAAATATTTAACACCAAATAAAACAGAAATAAACAAAGTTGGAATTACACCAGACGAAGTAGTAGAATTACCAGACACAGTTAAAAACGTATTAAATGTAGAAAGAAAAGATGATACACAATTACAAAAAGCAATTGAAATGTTAAAATAATGAAAATAATAGGAGGATGCTATGAATTTAGCAAATAAATTAACAATATTTAGAGTAATATTAGTTCCAATAATGGTTATAATACCTTTATTAGGCATAGATACACAAATATGGGGAATACCACTAACATGGATTTTAGTAGATATTATATTTATAATAGCTTCAATAACAGATAAATTAGACGGTTATATAGCAAGAAGCAGAAATCAAGTAACAACATTTGGAAAATTTTTAGACCCATTAGCAGATAAAATTTTAGTAATATCAGCACTAATCTTATTAGTAGAAATAAATAGAATTCCATCATGGATAGCAATAATAGTACTTGCAAGAGAATTTATGGTTTCTGGATATAGATTAGTAGCAATGGAAAAAGGCGGAAAAGTAATAGCAGCATCAAAATGGGGAAAAATAAAAACAGTAACACAAATGCTAGCAATAATATTAGCATTTATTGATACAAACTCATTTTGTGCATGCTTATCAGGAAATTTAACAGGAGGAGAACTAATACTAAATTCAATAGTATCAATAATGCTCATTGTTCAAACAATTGCAACCATATTTTCAGGAATTAATTATATGAAAGATTTTAAAAGCATCTTATAAAACTACAAAATAATATAATAAAACCAAATTTATGATTATATTCGTAATAGTTGGTCAGTTTAAAAGAAAAAGTAAAATTTGTATTGACAAATTTTACTTTTTGCCGTAATATATTAAAGTACAAAAAATACTGAAACTTTTGAGGAGGAGATTACTATGGAAGAAAAGGAAGTAATATTAACACAAGAGGGGTATGATAAATTAGAAAAGGAATTAAATTATTTAAAAACAGATAAAAGAGCAGATATAGCAGATAGAATAAAAGTAGCATTAGGTTTTGGAGATTTATCTGAAAACTCAGAATATGACGAAGCTAAAAATGCACAAGCAGAAAATGAAGTAAAAATAGCAGAATTAGAAAATAAATTAAGACATGCTAAAATAATTGATGAAAAAGATATAGACACAGAGACAGTACAAATAGGAAATATAGTAAAAGTATTAGATGTAGAATTTGATGAAAAAATAGAATATACAATAGTAGGTTCAACAGAAGTTAATTTAGCTGAAAATAAAATTTCCAATGAATCACCATTAGGAGAAGCTTTATTAGGAGCTAAGAAAAATCAAACAGTAGAAGTAAAAGCACCAGCAGGTGTAATGAAATATAAAATTTTATCAATAAAAAAATAGAAATATGTTAATATAATTTATTATTTTATAACAAATAAACCATATGCTTTTAACATTATGCATATGGTTTATTTGTTAAAGAATATATATTAATATTTTAAACTATTTAAAGCAATTAATATCATATCATCAAGTCCTTTTTCTCTTTGTTCAGTTGTAGCGACATCTTTAATAAATTTAGAATCGACAACACTCATTAAACAAGAAGCATTTTTATTAAGCAATTTTGCAACATAGAATAAAGCAAAGGCCTCCATTTCAGCACTAACTGGATTAAAATTTTCAGGGATTCTACTTAAAAATTTATTAACATCTGTCATATATACATCAAAACAATCAGTGCATACAGTATTTCCTGATACAATATCTATATTAAGTTCATGTGCAGATTTTTCAAGTTTTTCGTTAAGAATATTGCTAGAATTTACAATATGACAATTATCATTATTTAAAGTAAGAGCAAAATTGCCTTCTGAAAAAACATTTTCAGAAAGAATAATATCAAATAATTTTAAATCAGGTTTATAAGCTCCACATGAGCCAATTCTTATAATATTCTCAACATTATAAAATTTAAACAATTCATAAGAATAAATACCCATGCTAGGCATACCCATACCAGATGCCATGATAGTTACTTCAATTCCTTTATAATGGCCAGTAAAAGCATACATTCCTCTTACTTGGTTGACCAATTTATAATCATCTAAAAATTTTTCAGCAATATATTTTGCACGAAGTGGATCTCCTGGCATAATAACAGTTTTTGCAATATCACCTATATTTGCTTCATTATGTGGTGTAGACATATACATACCTCCTTGAAATTAAGATATTATAAGTATATCATAGAAGCTAACTTGTGCCTAGTCCAAATTGTAAATTGAGGAAAATTGGGGAAAATTGGGGAAAATTGGGGACGTTTCCTTTTGGACATTTGTGTCTAACTAGGGACGTTTCCTTTTGGACATTT
>CALXFD010000022.1 GCA_944387495.1 uncultured Clostridia bacterium
CTTATTTTTTACTCTCAATTTGCGTTTTGGATGCTAGCATTTTTTCATTATGACCATGCGCTAGCATTTAGTACAATAGTTATTACTAGTGCTATTAATGTTATTCCTTTTGCATTTTTCAATCTCTTATTTAATTTTTCCTGTGTTTTTTTCAATATTATTCCTCCTCGTGATACATAATATATTATGTATTTATTATACTTTAAAAATTTTTTTCATTCAATAATTTCAATAAATGTCATTAAAATGTAATCTTCTTGTAATATATATTATTTCTTATACTTTTTATTAGTTTTCTATTTAAGATAAAAAATCGGAATTACAAATTAGTAACTCCAATTTTTACTTATTTTTTATATTTCCATTTGACTTCCTAAAAAAGTTGCAGCTGATTGTGCTACCTTTTTTTCTACTTCATTCATCTTGTTGTTTGCTTCTTTTGACATTAATATTACAGTTCCTATTGTATCTCCATTTGATATAATTGGGTAAACAACTTGTGCATTATTTTTTCTTTCTTTATTATCATTTTTTGTAATTGGCATTGCTATATCACTATTTTCTTTGCTTGTATATACTTCTTTATCTTCCATTAATTGTTCTAGTTCTGGGCTAACATCTTGCTCTAAAAATTCTTTTTTTGAACCTCCTGATACTGCTATTATTGTATCTTTATCTGTTATACATGCTATATGTCCTGTTGTTTTTGCTAGTGTTTCTGCATATCCTGCTGCAAATTCTGAAAGTTCTCCGATTGGAGAATATTTTTTTAATATAACTTGACCTTCTCTATCTGTAAATATTTCTAATGGGTCACCTTCTTTTATTCTTAATGTTTTTCTAATTTCTTTTGGTATTACAACTCTACCTAAATCATCTATTCTTCTTACAACTCCTGTTGCTTTCATAATTATCCTCCCTTTTCGTTTCAATATTTTTTGTTTATATTGTTATTATTTCTTATTGTTGTTTTTTTATTCATTTTTTGTCAAAAAAAGCTCATATTAAAAAATTGAATTTTTTTATCTTCTTTAAAACTTCATTTTTTCTTTTTCATACCACAAAAAAAAGAAATTCTAAATTATAATTTGCAATTAAAATTTAAAATTTCTTTCTTATATTTCTTATTTCTATTTAACTTATATTTTTCTTTATTTCTATGCTCTTAATTAACTAGTTTTTATTTTTATTCTTCTACTTCCTCTTCTACCTTTTCTTCTTTTCTAGGTAAAAAGCTAGTTTTATATTTATCTAAGATATATCCTAAATTATTTGAAAATTCTTTTAACATAACAATTTTTATACTTGGGTCTTTTCCTTTTAAGTAATCATCCATAACTTGTTTTAATTGTTTTATATTTTTCATTTCTGGTTCTATTTCTTTTGTATACTTATCTGCTCTGTTTGCTAGTTTTTCTTTTATTAGAACTATATCTTCATTACTTGCACAAGATATTCTTTGGAAGATTTGGTATGGATCATAATACTTAAATATTGGTATATTCATACATTCTTTATCAAATTTTTCATAGAATAGCTCCATTTTCATTGGTATACACTTAAATACTTCTTCTGCTTTTTCTTTATACATTTTATCATGTAATTGACTATTTAACATATTAAAGTGTTTTAATATATCTTCCATGTCTTCCGCATCTTCATCTATCGCTATTTTGCTTAACTCTTCTTCTACATTATCACAATACTCAGATTTTAATGATGCTAGATTCATTCCATTGAAAAATACACTTTTTATTGTTTTTAAATCATAATCTATTAATTTTTTCTTTACAAAATAGCTAAAATATGCAAAAATTTTTACATTGTCTATTAGTTTTAAGTTTCCTTGTTTTACGTCTTCTATAATATTTTCTATTACTTTATCAAATTCATCATCTGATATCTTCCAATACTCTTCTGTAAGTAGTCTTTTATATCCTGGTAAATTTTCTGTATCTACTGTATTTCTTATTGTCTCCATATTTTCTTTAAATAGTCTCATATCAAAAATTCTTGTTCTTACATAATACTCTATAAATTTAAAGAATCTATATTCAGATTTAAAATTGTAATAATAGTTATTATCAAATTCTTTTATATAAAATTGTCTATTATCCATAAGTATTCTTGATGATACAAGTATTGATTTATATTCTTCATTATCTTTTATATTTATAAATTTATCTTTTGTTACTTTTCCTGCCTTTATTTCAAAAGATATTGCTATTGTAAAGATTAGCATTGTTTGCATTACTCTATTACTTGTATTTGGATAATTTTTATTTACCATTTCATATATCTTTTTAAAATCATTTAATGCATGTTTTAATATTCTAAGGTTTCTGGTTCCACTTCTTTCAAAAGTTGAAATTATTAATCTTGTGTTTTCTCTTAAAAATCTTATTAAATCTGGATTATTTTCATATCTCATCAATATTCCATTTATAATATAATCAAATTTTGGTGCATATTCAAAAGTTTCACCTATAAGTTTTTCTTTTATTCTTTCATAATCATTTGCTTTATCAAAAACAGTTTCTATTTTCTTTTGAATTTTCTCTACCATAGGTTTATCATTTTTATTTAATTCATTTTGTTTATCTAATAAATATGTTGCTATAAATGTTTTCATCTCTAAGTTAGAGCTTTTTAATTTTGTTGATAACTCTTTTTCATTACATATAATTATTGTTTTTATATGGTCATGCTCAACAAAGTTATTAATATATCCCAAAATATCAATAACATCAACATTTGCTCTTTCTAGGTCATCAAAACATAAAACTTTATCATCTGTTGAGAAAAATTCTGCATAATCTATTTTATCTCCATTTTGAGTAACTCCAAAGAAATTTGCCATATCAATTCCAGTTTTAGCATATTCTGGTATTGTAGATTGTTCATTTGCATTCATAAATTTTCTTAGGTTTTTATCCATTAATTGTGTTGTTTCTATAAATATTTTTTTACTGATTTCTTCAAGATTTGAAATACCATATAAAGACATATATATTGTTGTAAACCTTTTTCCATTTAATTGCATACTTTCAATTTTTCTTTTAATTTTGTGATTCCAAAAATGAGTTTTACCAGAACCCCACTCACCATTTATCATAATTGCATAATCTGTATAATCTGACCTAACATAATCTAAGATACTTTCAACTAAATCTTCCATTACTTCCTCCTTTGTCATATTTTTAATCTTTTGCTATTGTCAATACTCCAATATTTTTAGGGTTTCCTGCTTTTAAAATTTTAGCACATTCATTAACAGTATTTCCTGTTGTATATATATCATCTATTAATAATATTTTTTTATTTTTTATTATTTGCTTATTTTTTAATTCATATGCATTTTTAATATTTTCTTCTCTTTGCTGTTTAGTCAAAGTACTTTGCGGAACTGTATTTTTAATTTTATATAAACAATTATCTATAAGAACCACATTTTCTAAATATTTGCACAATTCTCTTGCAAATACTAGACTTTGATTATATCCTCTTTCTTTTTTTCTTTCCTTACTAATTGGAACTGGAATAATTGTATCATATTTTTCTATTTTTTGAAATATTTTTTCATTTTTTAACAAAAAATTCACAAAAACTTTACTAACATAAGGACAAGACTGAAACTTAAATTTTAAAATTAAATCTCTTATAATTCCCTTATAATTAAACAAATATAAAAGCTCTGAAAAACTCTCTTGATTATTAAAATTTTCAATACACCCACACTCTGCCTCAGCCTCTTTTCTTAATAAATAACTACATTTATTACAAATCCACTCAGGCTCAATCTTTCCACAAATCACACATGTAGGTGGAAAAATTAAGTCCAAAATTTTTTGGACTATATCATACAGATTAAAAGAAACTCTCTCTTTACTCTTGCCTATTCTATCACAACCTTTCTCATTTTGTACTCTAACCCAGTATTTCTCTTCTTACTATCCACATTTTGTATCATAAAATTAACCACATTATCATTACCAATAACTATAAGTAATTTTTTTGCCCTAGTTATCCCAGTATAAAGTAAATTTCTAGTAAGCAAAATCTGAGCAGCAGGAGGTATAACCATTATAACCACATCAAACTCACTTCCGTTGAGCTTTATGTATTGTTATAGCATAACTATGTTCTATCTGGTCTAATTCACTATAATCATAATAAGCAACCTTCTCATCATCAAAAGTAATTTCTATAATCTTATCCCTTTCACTTACCAATGTAATAGTACCATACTCACCATTAAAAATTCCTTTTCCAATTTCCTTCTCTCCTGTTTTACTCTGTTTTTCCCACTCCATATCATAATTATTTTTTATCTGCATAATCCTATCACCAGTTCTATATATAGCCCCCATATTTGCCTTCTCTGGTAAATCTAATAAATTTGGATTCAACTTTTCTTGCAATGCTCTATTCAATTCTCTTGTTCCTAGCATTCCCTTTTTAGTTGGTGTTAAAACTTGAATACTTTGGAAGAAATCATAATCTCCATAATTCTTTAATCTTCCTGTACATAAAGATATTACTTCCATTAGCATTTTCTCTTGTGAAACTTCTCTTATATAGAAAAAATCTTGCATTGTTTCATCTGTTATTTCTTCATCATCTTTTGATAAAAATCTTTCTCCATTATTAACTCTATGTGCATTTAATATAATTTTTGATTTTGCAGCTTGTCTAAAAATTTTATCTAAATGAATTGTTGTTATTTTTTCAGATGATATTAAATCTTTTAATACATTTCCTGGTCCTACTGATGATAATTGGTCACAATCTCCTACAAGAATCAATTTTGTTCCTCTATATACACATTTTAATAAATAACTCATTACAAACATATCAACCATAGATAACTCGTCTACTATTATTAAATCTGCATCTATTGGAGCTCCTTCATAACTTGTTGCTGATTGGTAAAAGTTATTTTCATCAATTTTCCCTATTTCTAAAAGCCTATGTAATGTTGATGCCTCTTTTCCTGTTGTTTCTGTCATTCTTTTTGCTGCTCTTCCAGTTGGAGCACATAATACAACTTTATTTCCCTTTTGTTCATAAATTTCTATTATAGATTTTATTATTGTTGTCTTTCCTGTTCCTGGTCCTCCTGTTATTATTG
This sequence comes from uncultured Clostridia bacterium, assembly GCA_944387495.1. GTDB lineage: Bacteria > Bacillota > Clostridia > TANB77 > CAG-508 > CAG-269. The sequence goes on from CALXFD010000022.1 coordinate 5,132, forward strand.
TTACATTATTTTCATTTACTTGTCTTATTGCTTCTTTTTGTTTTTCTGATAATTCAATATTAGAATTCAATTCTAATTTTTTTAATTGTGTTTCTATATTTTTTATTTTTTTAACATTTTGTGATTTTTGTAATCTTTCTATTCTCATTGCTATTTCTTGTTCTGTATTATAAAAATATGATAGATATATCCATGTACCTGTTCCATCATCTCTTTCTTCTATTACAATTTCTTCTTCTGCCCTTAACTCGGTTAATCCATCTTCTACATTTTCTTTCATTACATCTAATAAGCTTACTACATATTCAATTAAGTTTTCTTTTATTACACATGAGTTACCATTATATGTAGCCCTAATTAATGAATATTTTATTCCACTTTTTATTCTCTTTTCATTATCATAGCTTATTCCTAAATCTAATGCCATTTTGTCTATTTGTTTAAAATCTACTCCTCTTGCTATGTCTATTAATATATATGGGTCACTTTCTATTTTTTCTATTGCATTAATACCTAATAATTCATATACTTTTTTTGCAAATTCTGCTCCTATTCCAAATCTTTCTAAAAATCCTACAATTTGCCATACTTCCCAGTTTTCTATAAAACTTTCTGACATTTCTAATGCTTTTTCTTTTGATATTCCTCTTATTTCTGCTAGTCTTTCTGGTTCACTTTTAAATATTTGTATAGTATCTTCTCCAAATTTTCTAATTATTCTTTTGGCTAATGCTTCTCCAATTCCTTTTACATTTCCATTTGCTAAATATTTTTCTAATGCTCCTAATGTTTGTGGCATTAATTTTTCAAAAGTTTCTACTTTAAATTGCCTACCATATTTTTTATGTTCAACAAAATTTCCTATTAATTTTAAGTTATCTCCACTACCTACAAATGGAAGATAACCAACTATTGTAGTTTGTTCATCTTCTGTTTCAAAATCTGCTATCATATAACTATTTACTTCATTATAATATATAATATCTTGAACTTCTCCTATTAACTCCATTGATTTCTCCTAATTTTCTTCTAATTCTTTTAGTGCTAATTTGTATTGTTCTTCATTTGGTGCTTTTCCATGCCATTCAGCTTTATTTTCCATATATGAAATTCCTTTTCCTTTTATTGTTTTTGCTATTATGCATACAGGTTTTTCTTTTACATTTTTTGCAACATCTAATGCATCTATAATTTCTCTTATATTGTGACCATCTATATTTATTATTTGAAATCCAAAACTTCTAAATTTTTCATCTATTGGATATGGACTCATAACTTCTTCGATTGTTCCATCTATTTGCAAATTATTGTTATCTACTATAACGCATAAGTTATCTAATTTATATTTTGCAGATGTCATTGCAGCTTCCCAAATTTGTCCTTCTTCTATTTCTCCATCTCCTAATATACAATATACTCTATAATTTTTTCCTTCCATTTTCCCTGCAATTGCCATTCCATTTGCTGATGATAATCCTTGTCCTAATGAGCCTGTTGTCATATCAACACCTGGAATGTTTTTCATGTCTGGATGTCCTTGTAAATAACTATTTATATTTCTAAATGTTTTTAAATCTTCTACTGGAAAATATCCTCTATTGGCTAGACAGCTATATAAAGCTGGCGAACAATGTCCTTTTGATAATACTAATCTATCTCTATCTTCCCATTTTGGATTTTTAGGATTTATATTCATTTCTTTAAAATATAATACTGTTAAAATATCTGCAATAGAAAGAGAACCTCCTGGATGTCCTGAATTGTTACTATATACTGCTTCTATTATTCCTTTTCTTACTTTTTTAGCCATTATTTCTAATTCTTCATTAGTCATTATAAATTCCTCCTATTTAATCTGATTTAATTACATTTTTATAAATATATTTTAGTATTTAGAATATATTTTTAAATTTTAGGGACACTCTTAAAATTTATTAAAAGAATGCCCCTTCTTTGATTTTATATTTTTAAATAATTAGTCATTTTCAAAAATTTGATTAAATTCTTGTTCATTTATTTTTTCTTTTTGTAACAATGTTTTTGCTATTATATCAAGCTTATCTCTATGTTCAATTAATAAAGTTTGAGCATCATTATATGCTGTATCTATTAACATTTTTACTTCTTGTCCTATTTTATCTCCAATATTTTCTCCAAACATTTGCATTTCATATGGTTCCTTTCCTTGGAAATCAATTGGTCCTAATTTATCACTCATTCCATATTTAGTTACCATATCTCTTGCAATTTTTGTTGCAACTTCAATATCATTACTTGCTCCTGTTGATATATCATCTAATACCAATTTTTCTGCTGCTCTACCACCTAAAAGTGCTATTAATTTTTCTTGCATTTCTGTTCTTGATATATAATATTTGTCTTCATTTGTTTTATACATTGTATATCCACCAGTAACTCCTCTTGGTATTATTGATACTTCTTTTACATTTGTTTGTGTTGGCAAATATCTACTTACTACTGCATGTCCTGCTTCATGGTATGCTGTTAATCTTTTATCTTTTTCTGATATTACTCTTTCTCTTTTTTCTAGTCCTACTGTTACTTTTTTAACAGCTTCTTCTATATCATCATTTTCTATTACTTCATGTTTATTTTTTGTTGCTACTATTGCTGATTCATTCAAGATATTTTCAAGTTCAGCTCCTGTAAATCCTGCTGTATCTTCTGCTATACTTTCTAAATTAACATTATCTGATAATTTTTTATCTTTACTGTGAATTTTTAATATTTCAAGTCTTCCTTTTAAATCTGGGTTTGGTATTGTTATTTGTCTATCAAATCTTCCTGGTCTTAATAATGCTTTATCTAACATTTCTGGTCTATTTGTTGCAGCAAGTACTATAATTGTTTCTTCTGAGCTAAATCCATCCATTTCTACTAATAATTGGTTTAAAGTTTGGTTGTTCTCTGTTTCTGCACCACTATTTGATGTTCTTCTTGAACCTATTGCATCTATTTCATCAATAAATACTATACATGGTGCTAATTTTCTAGCTTTTTCAAATAATTTTCTTACACGTGATGCTCCTAGACCTGCAAACATTTCTATAAATTCTGAACCACTCATTGATATAAATGGTACATCTGCTTCTCCTGCTATTGCTTTTGCTATTAATGTTTTTCCTGTTCCTGGTTTTCCATATAATAGTACCCCTTTTGGAATTCTTGCTCCCATTTTTGTAAATTGTTCTGGTTTTTTTAAGAATTCTACTATTTCTTTTAATTCTCCTTTTTCTTCTTCTAGTCCTGCTACATCATCAAATCTTACTTTTGTTTTCTTTTGAGTTTCATCATATACTTTACCTTTTTCGCCTAATCCTTGCATTTTAAAGATTAGAATAAATAATGCTAACATTATTGCTGTTGGTAATAATGATAATATTGTTGTTGGCAAGGTTGCCCAAAAGCTTTGTGGTTTTTGTACTAATTCTATTTCATTTCCCTCTGCTACTTTTGTTTGTATTAATGTTATAAATGCTTCTGTATCTGGTATTAACGCCTTTTTCTCTTCTTCTTCATTTTTCATTTTTACTTTTGCATTTCTACTTCCTGTTGTAAGCTCAACTTTTTCTACATTTCCATATGAGATTTCTTTTATTAAATCTGTATATGCTAATGTATTTTCTTCTTGTTCTTTGTTGTCTTTAACTAATAATAATGCTGTTGTAATTATTAAAATTATTAAAATAATTGATAATAAAACTAGTAACCACATTTTTTTATTGTTTTTATTACTATTATTTTTTTCTGCATTATTCTTATTCATGCTATTACCACATTCCTTCCTTAAATTTTTATATAGATTTTATCTATTTTATAATTTTTACTATTATTTAAGCATTTGTTCCTTCTGGTTCATCTAAATTTCCTTTTTGAGATTTTTTCTTTTTTTCTTTTTCTTCTTTTTTCTCTTTGTCTTTTTCCTCTTCTTTCTTTTTTTCGTCTGGAGATTTTTCTTCATTGTTATCAATTTCTGTTTCTTTTCTTACTATCTTTTGTGCTTCAATTATTTTCATAAGTTCAGCTTGTTTTTTGATTAATTCTGATTTCATTATTAATATTGCTGCAATTAGATATATTGTTGCAACAGCTATATACATTACTTGGAAATATTGTATTACAAAATTTGTGAATATATTTACAATCAAGTAAATTATATTTAATATTACTGAAAGTGTAACTGCATATACTGACATATTAAATATTGCAACATATCTCATTCTCATTTTTAATATTACTGTTACTAATAAACCTAATATACTTATAATTGCAACATACCAAATTGTTGTTATAAAATACATTATAAAGCTATACATGAATAATGTTATAAATACACTTATATATAATGTCATTACTTGCTTGCTATTTGCATAATTTATTATATCTTGCTTATTTAATTCTGTAATATTCATTCCACTAAAAATGTCTTTATAGTTGTATGAAACTGTTCCTGCAACTGTTCCATTTTTTAATGAGGCTTTTTCTTTTGTAAATACTATTCCTGAACTATATTCACTTATTGAATTAGTATATTCATTTATTTTTTCTTCTGAATCAGTATTTGTATCTATTATTATTTTTCCAAATTGTTCACTTTCTATTATTAATGGTTGTTCTGTGCTTTCTACTTGTAATATTCCATCTTTATAAGTAAAATTTGGAAATTCATTTTCTAGATAGTCAATTCCTGTGTTTACCATATCATATGTCCTATATGTTAACCACACACATAAAACTATTGCTAATATTGCTACTAATTTAGCTATATATGATAATGCTTTTCCTACTCCTTCCACAGCCATTTCTGGATATTTTTCTATTTTTGTTATTGAATACCATATCTTTTTGAAAAATCCTTTTGGTTTTTCTATGTTTTGGTTTGTATTATTTTTAACATTTTCAGTTTTTGGCTCTTTTTCTTCTGAATTCATTATTCATACACCCTTTCGATATTAAAATTTATATACTGTGGATTTACATCTATTATTACATCTTCACCTAGAGCTATATTTTTATCTGTTATGTCACAAATAATGTGACAAGCACCAATTCTTCCTAGTACTTTACAATTATCTTTTCCTATTTTTACATATATAGCTTGTCTTTTAAATAAGTCTTTTGTGTCTCTTACTATATATCTTAATTTATCTCTAAATCTAAACATATCTTTTCCTAATGTTAGATTTATTCCATCCATATATCCACATGGGATTATTGCAATTTTAGTTTCTTTTTTAGTTTTATATATATTTGAATATCCTATATTACTTCCTTTTGGTAATGTTTTAATTTCTGCTACTTTTGTTTTCAAAAAACCTATTCTTTTTAGTCCTATACTATTTGGAACTAATATTCTTCCTAAAAATGCTGAACCTATTCTTACTGCATTTAGGTGCATATTTGGATATTTTATAAATGCAGATGAATTGCATATATGCAATAATCCTGGTTCTATATCATTCATTTTTAATACTTCTATTACATCTATAAATCTTTGAAATTGTAATTTTGTATATTTTTCGTCATAAAAACTAACTGAAAAATGAGAAAATGTTCCTTCTATTTTTATATTTTCACTTGTTTTAATCGCTTCAAGCATTTCATCTCTATTATTATATACAAAACCATATCTTCCAAATCCTGTATCAATTTTTAAATGTGCTCTTATTTGTTTATTTTGTTTCTTTGCAACTTGGTCAGCAACTTCTATATCCTTTTTAGAGCCTATTGATATTATAATATTATTTTTAACTAACAATTCTATATCTTTTTTTATAGATGTTGTAGATAACATCAATATTTCTTCTTTGACACCTGCTTTTCTTAGTTCTAATGCCTCTTCTACTGTTGCTACTGCAAAGAAAGAAATTCCATTATCAATTAAAAATTTAGTGTATTTTATTAACCCTAATCCATATCCATTTCCTTTTACTACTGCTATTATTTTGACTGGATTACCATTATCATCTGTTCCATTTATTTTGGAATGTTCTTTTATTTTTTTTATATTATGCACTAAATCCTTTTTTTGTATGATTAATGACTTCATTTTTTTCCTTTCTATTTAAAATCATAATATTGATTCTTCTATTTATTTTTATTAGTCATTTTCATTTTTAATTGTCTTAATGTTCTAAATGCTTTTTCTGAGAATTTATATAATTTATATTTTAATGGTTTAAATGGATAATATACTTCTCCTACAAATTCTGTAAATGTTGCTCCAAAACCTTTTTTAAATCTATATAATCCATATTGTGGGTGGTTTTCGTCTACCACTCCTGATACTCCGCGAAAATCATATACATCATCATGTCTTGCAATTGCCATCTTAATCATTTCCCATTGTAATAAATAGTTTGGCATTAAATTTCTATGTCTATTACTACTTGCTCCATATAAATACCATGTTTTGTTTCCATAGAATATTGGTATTACTCCTGATATTGGTTTATCTTCATAATATGCCATTAATAATTTCATATGTGTTGGAGCTAAACAGTCATACATTTTTTCAAAATATTCTAAGCTTCTTACTATAAAGCCATCTCTTGTTCCTGTTTCTACCATTATTTTATGAAATTCTTTTAAATCTTCTCTTGTTCCTTCTTTTACAACTACACCTTTTCTTCCTGCTAATCTAATATTATATCTCCATTTTTGGTGAAATCCTGCCATTACTTCCTCTTCTGTTTTTCCTTTAATGTCTAATCTAAATACATATCTAGGTTGAATTTCATCTTTAAAATCTTTTGCATCATCTTTTATTTTATAACCTAATTCTGTAACTATTTTTCTAAATTCTTCATCACTACTTAATATATCTGGTTCTGTTCTTAATACAAATGCATTATATTTTTTTGCTAATTCTTTTGCTCCTTGTGTTATTTGTTCTAATACATTTTTGTCGTGTATATCACAAACTGGTCCTCTTGCTGCATACATCATATTCCCAAATATAGGCATTTTTCTTATCCATACACATAATGAGCCTATTATTTTTTTATTATCATCTTCTGCAAGTATTACTTCTGGTTTCCAATTTGGCTTTTTTACTTCTGCCCATTCTAATGATTGTTGAAAGTTACATCTTTCATGTCCTTCTAAAAATCTTTTATATTCTTCTTTTGATTTTTCATCTGTTACAAATCTCATTTTATTTCTCCTTTTTGTTTATTATTTCCAATACTATTGTATTTTACACCAATTAGTTGTTTTTTACAAGCTCTTTGCTATATTTAATTTTGTGTAATTGGGTATTTTTAGAAGTAAAATGTTCCATTGTAAGGTTAATATATATTTGTTGTAGTTATGTGTATATATTGTGTAGATTTTGTTATTTTATTGTATTATGATGAAAAAACTTTAAAAAGCTACTGCATTACTATTACAGTACTTTAATACAAAAAAAGCTCTACAAATTGTTGTTTTTTAACATTGTAGAGTTTTATTTATTGGTGGAGATGAGGGGAGTCGAACCCCTGTCCATAATACCTTTCAAATAAATTTCTACAAGTTTAGTTTGTTTTTTATATTCATTTTTATTACACCAACAAACAGGTTTAATGAAAATATAGCTTTTTTACTTACCCACTACTTCAAAAGCATAAGTAGCTTCGTTTCCTACTACTATGACACTTTATCTAAATGCGTAGGCACATTTAGGAAAGCGTAGCTGCAATTAGGCAGCTAATGCGTACTCATTATTATTTTCTGCGTTTATATTTAGTTTCCCGTTTTTTTAAGTGGCCAACGAGAATCCACTACTTGCAATTTATTCTTCTAGTAGGATGTCGAAACCAAATACATCCCCATGTCTTTTCTATTATACTATATTTAGTTACTTTTATCAATTACTTAAATTAATTTATCAAAGTTTCTTTTACTATAATAAATTCTACTTAATATCATATGATTACCTTCAACAACATAAAAAATTGTAAAATTTTTAACTCTTATTGTATACCAATTTACTTCTTTATTTCTTGTAGTTTTAAATATTTCAAAAGCTAGCGGATTTTCACTTCTTTTTTCTATTTGTTCAATAATCTCATTATATAGCTTATCTGCTGCAATTTTATTTTTTAAATTATATGTTATATAACTTAAAATTGTTTTAAATTGATTTATAAATGCAGGAAGATATATAATTTCGTATTTCTTATTTTCCATCTATTATCCCCCTTGCTATTTTTTTCATTTCTTCGTGAGTATAATATTTAGTATTAGAATTAGCTATTTCTTCTTCTGCTTCACTTAAAGATTTTTCAATATCTACAACTCCAAACTTAGCTTCCAATGTTTCTTTTAAATCTAATTTTTCCATAATATTAGAATATTTTTCTAAACTCATTACTACCATTGAGCCATACCCATTTTTAGTCAAATATACTGCCTCATCTTCTTTTAAAACTAACTCCTCAATTTCTGGATATTTATTTCTTAAATCTGATACTGGTCTAATATTAATCATTTTTATCACCCCCCTATTTTTATTTTATCATAATTTTATCATTATTTTATAATAATTTCAATATTTTATGCAAATATTTTTATATTATCTTACTTTTATTGCAAATTGAATTGTAACTATTTTTTTATTTCTTCATATGATATTTTAGGTGATTAAAATGAATATTGTTCCGACAAATGTTTTATATAATTCTTATTTACTTAGGCAAAATCTTATTTTGTTAAACCAAACTTTTCCCTTTTTAAATATTCAGGTTGCGGGAAAAAGCGTACTTGGTAATAATATATATGTAGTTAAATTAGGTAATGGTCCTAATAAAGTATTTTATTCAGCTTCTATCCATGCACAAGAATGGATTACATCTGTTTTACTTATGAAATTTATAGAGAATTATTGTGATGCATATGTTTCTAATAGCTCTTTATATGGATATTCTATTAGAGAACTTTTTAATATTTCTTCTATCTATGTAATGCCTATGGTTAATCCTGATGGTGTTGATTTAGTTAATGGTAATATAAATAAGAATTCTGTTTTTTATAAAAATGCTGTTAATATTTCTAATAATTTTCCTCAAATTCCTTTTCCTTCTGGTTGGAAAGCAAATATTAATGGTGTAGATTTAAACTTACAATTTCCTGCTGGTTGGGAGCAAGCAAGAGAAATCAAGTATTCCCAAGGTTTTAATAAGCCTGCTCCTCGTGATTTTGTGGGTTTTGGTCCTTTGACTGAGCCTGAGGCATTAAGCATTTATAATTTTACATTAATGCATGATTTTAGATTAGTTATTGCCTACCATACGCAAGGTCAAGAAATTTATTGGCAATTTCAAAATTTTAACCCTCCAAATAGTTTTGAAATTGGTCAAAAATTTGCTGATGCAAGTGGATATAAATTAGCTGATACACCTTTTAATTCTAGTTTTGCAGGCTATAAAGATTGGTTTATTCAAAATTATAACCGACCTGGTTTTACCATTGAGGCCGGTATTGGTGAAAATCCTCTTCCTATTTCTCAGTTTGAGGAAATTTATAATGATAATATTGGTATTTTAATTTTAGGTGCAATTAGCTAGTTTTAAAATATTCCTATAATTTCTCCATTTTCGTCTATATCTATACTTTCTGCTGCTGGGACTTTTGGTAGTCCTGGCATTGTCATTATTTTTCCTGCTAATGCAACTATAAAACCTGCTCCTGCTTTTAGTTCTATATCTCTTATTGTTATATTGTATTTTTCTTTACATTCTAGATTTTTAGGGTCATCTGAAAATGAATATTGTGTTTTTGCTATACATATTGGTAATTTATTATATCCCATACTTTCTATTTTTTCTATTTCTTTTTCTGCTTCTGGTGAATATTCTACTTTTTCTGCTCCATAGATATTTGTTGCTATTTTTTCTATTTTTTCTTTAATGGTATCTTCAATGTTATAAATATATCTAAAATTTTTTTCTTTTTGTGTTGTTTCTACTAATTTATTTGCTATATCTATTGCTCCTTCTCCACCTTTTGCCCATCCTTCAACTATACTTATTGGGATATTTTTTTCTTTTAATTTATTTTCTAAATATTTTATTTCTTTTTCTGTATCAGTATTGTATTTGTTTAATGCTACTATTACATTTAGTCCAAATTTGTTTTTTAAATTATCTATATGTCTATATAAATTATCTATTCCTTTTTCTAGTCCTTCTATATTTTCTTCTTGTATTTTTTCTTTTTCTATTCCTCCATGGTATTTAATTGCTTTTATTGTTGCTACTATAACTACTGCATCTGGTTTTAGGTTTGCTTTTCTACATTTTATGTCTAAAAATTTTTCTGCTCCTAAATCTGCTCCAAATCCTGCTTCTGTTACTACATAATCTCCAAGCTTTAATGCTAATTTTGTTGCTATTATACTATTACATCCATGTGCTATATTTGCAAATGGTCCTCCATGGATTATTGCTGGCGTATGTTCTAGTGTTTGTACTAAATTTGGTTTTATTGCATCTTTTAATAATACTGCCATTGCTCCTTGCGCATTTAGAGCTTTTGCATATACTGGTTCATTTTCTTCATTATATCCAATTAATATATTTCCTAATTTTTCTTTTAAGTCAAATATATCTTTTGATAGGCATAATATTGCCATTATTTCTGATGCTACTGTTATATCAAAATTATCTTTTCTTGGTACTATTTTTTTCTCTCCTGATAATCCTGTTTCTACTGTTCTTAATTGTCTATCATTTAGGTCTACACATCTTTTCCATACTACTTTTTTTAGTTTTAACTCATTTCCAAAATATATATGGTTATCTATTAAACTTGATAATAGATTATTTGCTGCTGTTATTGCGTGGATATCTCCCGTAAAATGTAAATTTATTTCTTCCATTGGTGCAACTTGGACTTTTCCTCCACCAGTCGCTCCTCCTTTTATACCAAATACTGGTCCTAGTGATGGTTCTCTTAATGCTAATATAGAATTTTTATGTATTTTTCTTAGTCCATCTGCTATTGCAATTGATATTGTTGTTTTTCCTTCACCTAATGGTGTAGGGCTTATTGCTGTAACTAATATTAATTTTCCGTCTTTCTTATTTTCTAATCTTTTGAAAATTTTATTAGATATTTTTGCTTTAAATTTTCCATATGGTTCTATTTCTTCTTCATCAATTCCTGCTTTTTTAGCTATATCTAAAATATTTTCTAATTTTACACTTTTTGCTATTTCTATATCTGTCATTATATCCACCTGCTTTCATTTACTATTTTATGTGATTTACATCACATTTTAATATCTATTATCATTAATATTTTGATTATATTATGCTATTAAACCTACACCTATTCCTATTAATGCACCTACTAGTACTTGGAATGGAGTATGTCCTAATACTTCTACTAATTTTTCTGATACTTGAATTCCTGTTAGTCCTGGTGTTTCTATTAATTTGTTTAGTAAAGTTGCTTGTTTTCCAGCTGCTCTTCTTACTCCACATGCATCATACATTACAACAAATGCAAATAAAAGTGATAATGCAAATATTGGAGTTCCTACTCCTACATCTTTACCTATCATTGTTGCCAAACCTGTAACAACTGCTGAATGAGAACTTGGCATTCCTCCTGCTCCCATTATTCTTTTAAAATTAAATTTTTTTGTTGTAACTAAGTCATATATTAGTTTAAATAATTGTATTCCAAACCATAAAAAAAATGGTATATATACATATTTGTTTTGTATAAAAGTCATTAAATTGTTCATAGTTTCCCCCTAATATTTTGTTTAAAATTTTCATTTTTCTTATTATTTAATTTATAATTAATTATCATTTGGAGAAAAATTCTCTTCTTTTGTATCTCCATCTTGGTTTAATAATATTGTAATTTTCTTTTCTGCATCTTCTAACATTTTATTACATTCTTTTGAAATTTTCATTCCTTCTTCAAATTTAGAAACTGATTCATCTAAATTTAATTTTCCTTCTTCTAATTCTTTAATTATATTTTCTAATTCATTAATTTGTTCTTCAAAACTTTTTTTCATTTCTTTTACCTTTCTATTTATATTTATATTATTTTCGCTGTTTTGCTACCATCATTTAGTCTTAAATTTATTTCGTCATCTTTTTTTAATTCTTTTACACTTTTTATAATTTTTCCTTCTTTTTCTACAATAGAATATCCTCTCAATAATGTTTTTAATGGACTTAATGTGTCTAATTTAGCTAATAATTCTACATATTTTTTCTTCTCTTGTTCATTTTTAGCTTTTATTAATTTTTCTAATTCTTTTATATATCCATCAATTTTTATGTAATTTTCATTTATCCTTCTTGTTGGTTCTTTAAATACAAAACTAGACATACATTTTTCATATCTTAATTTCATTATTTCTAACTTTCTCGTTAATGCTTGTTTTAAGCTATTTTGGTACATATTTAATTTTTGTTTTACCTCATAAATATCAGGAACAGCTAGTTCTGCTGCCGCAGATGGCGTTGGTGCTCTTAAATCTGCTACAAAGTCTGAAATTGAGAAATCTGTTTCATGCCCTACTGCTGATATTATAGGTATCTCTGAATTATATATACTATATGCAACAATTTCTTCATTAAAAGGCCATAAATCTTCTAATGAACCTCCTCCTCTTGCAAGTATTAATACATCTGCTAATTTATTTTTGTTCATATATTCAATTCCAGCTGATATTTTTTCTGCTGCTCCTTCACCTTGGACTGGTACTGGTAATAATCGTATATATACATTTGGATTTCTTCTAGTAGATACATTTATTATATCTCTTATTACAGAACCTGTCTGTGATGTTAGCACTCCTATAACTTTTGGGAACATTGGTATTTTCTTTTTATGTTCTTGGCTAAATAACCCTTTTTCTTCTAAGTCTTGTTTCAATTTTTGATATTTTGTATATAAATCTCCTACTCCGTCTTCTTCCATTGCCTTTACATATATTTGATAAACACCATCTCTTTCAAATACTGAAACTGTTCCAAATACAAAAACTTTCATTCCATCTTTTGGTTCAAACATTAATTTTTGAGCATATGATTTAAACATTATGCATTTTATTAAGCAATTTTCATCTTTTAAAGTAAAATACATATGTCCTGTATAATGATTTTTAAAGTTAGATATTTCACCTTTTATTAACACATTGTTTAAATATTCATCATTTGCTATTTTATCTTTTATATATTTATTTAATTGTGTGACACTTATTGCCATATCTGCATATTTCATATTTTTACCTCTTAATTAAATTAGGGATATTAATAATATCCCTATTGTTTTACTATACTTGCTAATATTCCATTAACAAAACTTTTTGATGAATCATCACCATATTTTTTTGCTAATTCTACCGCTTCATTTATTACTACCTTATATGGTAATTCTTTATATTTTATTTCATAAATTGCTAATTCTAATATTGATAAATCAACTTTTGAAATTCTTTCTATTTTCCAACCTGCTTTTAAATTAAGAGCTATTTTCTTAATTATTTCTTCTTTATTTTTTTCTATTCCTAATACTGCATCTTTTATATATTCTATACTATTTGGATTTTCTATATTATTGCTTTCTATATATAAATCTATTTGTTCATTCAAATTTTCTTTATTTTGAATTTCTAAACTATATATTAATTTAAAAGCATGTTCTCTAATTGCTGTTCTACTCATAACTTTCCCTTCTATTTTACATTTTATCTATAAATTTTTTTAATTTACTTTTTACATCTTCTTTATTTCTTTGAACATAATTTCCTATAAATGCTCCTAAAAATAGTACTACTATTGCTAATATTAATTCGTCTAATCTTGTTATTAATATTAGTATAGCTATAACAACTCCTATTATTGCACCTTTATATTGGTTCCAAAAATCTTTAAAATTGTTCATTTTATCACTACCTCTCCAAAAATCTTATCTTTAAGCTTTTTCTATATTTTCAGTACTTGGAGCAACTTTTTTTACTGTTATATTAACTTCATTTACTTCTAAATCTGTTGCTCTTTTTATTTTTTCTTTTATTTTTGTTTGAAGATTTGCTGATAAATCTTTAATAACTGCATTTGAGCTAACTACTAAATTTGCATATACTTTTACATTATTATCTTTGTCTAATTCTACTCTTGTTGTAACATCTTCTGTACTTTCAAATCCTTTTGCTACTGAATTTACTAAATTTTCTATTGTTTCTTTTGATATCATTAATTTTCCACTTTCATTTTCTAAAAGAACTCCTTGTCTTTCTTTTATTTGTTCTCTTGATGTTGAATCAAAGAATATACATTTAATAGAAAGCAATATAAATACTACACTTACTCCTAAAATAACTTTTCCCCATACATCACTTACTATTGCTCCTCTTACAATTTTACCTACTAAATCTGCATCTAACCATCCAAATACTAGTAAACATGCTAAAATTGATATTATTAATATTACATATGAATATATTATTAATGTGACTTTTTCTAAGATTTTCATACTTATCATTCTCCTTTTATTAATATTTTTATACTTGATTTTTTATATCTTACTTACTTTTACTATTTTAGTTTTCTTCATCTTTAACATCTTCGTTATTATCTACTTCATCTTCTTTTTTTACAACATCTGTGTTTACACCTTGTACATGTACATTAACTTCTTCTACATCTAATCCAGTCATGCTTTCTACTGATTTTTTTACTCTATTTTGTATTTCAAAAGCAACATCTGGTATTCTTGAACCATATTCAACTATAATATTTACATCTATTTTTGCTTTATTTTCTTCTATGTCAACTTTTATTCCTTTTGCCAGGTTCTTTTTTCCACTTAAAACTTCTGTAATTCCTCCTGCAAATCCTCCTGCCATACCAGAAACTCCTTCTACTTCTGAAACAGCAACTCCTGCAATTACTGCAACTACATCATTTGAAATTGAAATTCCTTCGTTTTCTGATTTTATTTCTTCATCTAATTCTATAACTTCCCCATTTTCGTTTTCAACATTTTTGTTTTCTTCTTCCATTTTCATTCCTCCTTACTATACATCAAAAGTTCTATTTTTGAGCTATTATAAGTATATCAATTTTTTTGTAAATTTACAATAATTATTATTCAAAAACCTCAAATTCTTCTATTTTGTTTCCTCTTAAATAATCATTTATAGACATTCTCTTAGAGTTTTCTCCTTGTATTTCTAATACTTTAATAATCCCTTGTTTCGCTTTTATGTATAGCCCATCCTTTGAGTTTGCTATTAAAACAACACCATTTCCTAAAAAATCAAGATTTTCAATAGTTATTTCATTTTCTTTTGCTAAGTCTACTTTCCAGAATTTTATTTTTTTACCATTTAACATTGTATATGCACCCATTATTGGGTTTAAACCTCTTACCAGATTTTTTATTTCTATTGCTGTTTTCTTATTCCAATCGATTTTTGCCATATCTTTTGTTAGCATTGGTGCTAATGTATAATCATCTCCTTGTTTAATTCGTGGAGCTGTACCATCTTCGAGCTTTTTTAGAGTTTCTACTAATAAATCTGCTCCTATAACTTTTAGTCTATCCCATAATTCACCTGTTGTTTCACTTTCTCCTATCTGGGCTTCTTGTTTTAAAATCATATCGCCTGTATCCATTCCTACATCCATATACATTGTTGTAACACCAGTTATTTTATCTCCATTTAAAACAGACCATTGTATAGGTGCTGCACCTCTATATTTGGGTAATAGTGATGCATGTACATTTATACATCCATATTTAGGAATTTCTAATATTTCCTTAGGTAGTATTTTTCCATATGCTACTACACAAATCACATCTGGATTTAAGCTTTTTATTTCGTTTATAAATTCTTCATTATTTCTTACTTTTTGAGGTTGTTCAATTCTTAAATTTTTTTCCATTGCAAATTCTTTTACAGGTGAATAAGTAAGTTTCATACCTCTTCCTTTTGGTTTATCTTGGTTTGTAACAACTGCTAATATCTTATGTCCTGCCTCATATATTTTTTTCAAGCTTTCTTCTGCAAAATCTGGTGTTCCCATAAAAACTATTTTCATATTCATTTCATTCCTCTCTTAATTTGTTCAAAAACGAGCAATAGGGACGTACCTAAAATTTTAAAAATTTTAAGCACTTCCCCAAATCTTTATTTTTCTGGTTCTACATATTCTAATGTTCCTGGAATTATTTTATCTATAAATAACTCTCCTTCTAAATGGTCTAATTCATGGCTTATTGCTTGTGCTAATAATTCTTTTGCTTTTACTCTAATTGTATTTCCTTCTCTATCTGTATATTCTGCTACTACTTCGGCAGGTCTTACAACTTTTGCAAATTCATTAGGAAAACTTAAACATCCTTCTTCTACTTCTTGTTCTCCTTTTGTTTTTATTATTACTGGGTTTATCATTACAATTGGTCCATTATCATCATATAAATCTATTACTACTACTCTTTTTAGCACACCAACTTGTACAGCAGCTAGCCCTACTCCATTATATTTATGCATTGTATCTATCATATCATCAATTAGTTCTTGTAATTTATCATCTATTTGCTCTACTTCTCTTGATTTCTTTTTTAATATTTCGTCTCCTTGATATCTTAGATTTCTAATTGCCATTTTTCGCTCCTTGTATAATATATTTAGGTTTTTAGTAAGTTTTACCTATAAACTTTTTTAGATTTATCTTTATGACATATTATTAGGATTTATATCTATTGCAATTCTTGTTTTTGAAATATTGTTTTTTTGATATATTTCTTTTAAAGAATTGTTTAATATTGTGTTTGCTTCTTCTGTCATAATTCCTTTTATAATAATTCTCCATCTAAACCTATTTTGTATTTTATCTATTGGTGCTGGTGTTGGTTTAAATACTTTGAATTCATCTTGTGGTAAATTTTTATATAAATATTCATAAAACATATTTGAAATTGTTTTTATTTCATTTTCGTCTAAACTATTAAAACTAATTAATATTATATCGCAAAATGGAGGATATTTCAACTGTTTCCTTAGAGCTATTTCAGTTTCGTAAAATAAATTATAATTTTGTTTTTGAGCACAAATAATACTAAAATTTTCTGGATTATAACTTTGTATTACCACTTTACCTGGTAAATTTTCTCTACCTGCTCTTCCTGCTACTTGTGTTAATATTTGGAATGTTCTTTCATTTGCTCTAAAATCATTTATATTTAGAGAACTATCTGCTGCTATTACTCCAACTAATGTAACATTTGGAAAATGATGTCCTTTTACTACCATTTGTGTTCCTATTAAAATATCTATATTTTCATTTCTAAATTTATTTAAAATTTGTTCATGAGAATTTTTCTTTGTTACTGTATCTATATCCATTCTTATTATGCTTGCTCCGTGGAAATTGTTTATGTATTTCTTGTTCTAGTTTTTGTGTTCCTGTTCCAAAATATCTTATTTTATCACTATGACATTCTGGGCATATTTTTACTATATTTTCTTCATGTCCACAATAATGACATTTTAATTTCTTTTCATAACTATGATATGTTAAAGCAATATTGCAATTAGGGCATTTTACTGTATATCCACAGCTTCTACACATTATAAATGTTGAATAGCCTCTTCTATTTAGAAATAATATTGTTTGCCTTTTTTGTTTTAAATTTTCTTCTATGCTATTGTACAATTCTAGGCTAAGCATTGTTCTATTTCCATTTGCTAGTTCTTGTTTTAAATCTATTATTTCCACTTTTGGAAGTGATGAATTATTTGCTCTTTTTGTAAGTTCTAGAAGTGTTATTTTATTTTCTTGTGTTTTATAATATGTGCTTATATCTGGTGTTGCACTACCTAAAACTAATGGTGCATTATTTTGTTTTGCCAATTTTTTTGCAATTTCTTTTGCATTATATCTTGGGTTTGTTTCAGATTTATATGAACTATCATGTTCTTCATCTATAATTATTATTCCTAATTTTTCTAATGGAGCAAAAATTGCTGACCTTGCTCCTATAACAATTTTTGCTTTACCTGCTTTTATTCTTTCCCATTCATCATGTCTTTCTCCAATTGATAATTTACTATGTAATACTGCAATTTCTTCGCTCCCAAATCTTGATATAAACCTATCTAACATTTGAGGTGTTAATGAAATTTCTGGAACTAGCATTATCGCTGTTTTCCCTAATTCTAATGTTTTTTCTATTAACTGCAAATAAATTTCTGTTTTCCCTGAACCAGTTACACCATATATTAAAAATTGTTCATAATATTTGCCGATTATACTCTTTTCTATTTCGTCATAAGCATTTTGTTGTTCTTCTGTAAATTTAAGTTTTTGACTTTTTTCACATTTTCTTCCAATAAGTGGATTTCTTTCTATTTTTTGTTCTACTATTTCTAAATAATCATTTTTTACTAATGTATTGACAATTGCTCTTGAACAATCAGTAAATATCTCTATTTCTGGTACTGTTACACCTTCATTATCTTTTACAAATTTTAATACTTTTTTATGTTTTTCCGATTTTATTTTTCCGATTTCTATATCAAATTCTATTTCTTCAATTTCTTTTTTCAAATATACTGAATTTATAGTTTTATCTTTTATTCTTTTTTCTTTATTCTTATTTCTTGTTCCTGGTGTTAACATCAATTTTATACAATCTGATACATTGCAAAAATATCTTTTTGCCATCCATCTTGCTAAATTTATTTGTTCATCTGTAAGATTTTCTTCTATTTTTATTATACTTTTTATTTCATATTCTGATTTTTCTTTTAATTTAACTACAAATGCCTCTTCTGGGTTCTTACTTCTACCAAATGGTACTAATACTTTGCTTCCTACTAAAATTAGGTCTTCTAATTCTTTGGGGATATTGTAGTCAAATGTTCTATTTAATTTTTTTGCTCCTCTATTTATTATTACTTCTGCTACCATAGTCTCTCCTTTTCGCTTTTAGTATATCAGAATTTTTGGTTTTAAACAAGATTTTGTATTATATGTATTTAATAATCAATTGATAAAAAACACTCTAAAATATGGATATTTTAGAGTGTCTATTTGGCTTAATCTATTATATTATTTTTTTGTTCATCTAAAATTTTCTCTATCTCTTCCTTTGTTAATTGAGTAATTTTTATTATTTCTTCCATTTTAATTCCCATGTCTAATAATCTCTTAGCCGTTTCTCTCTTTTCTGCGATTTTTCCGTTTCTTTCTCCTATTTTTTTACCTTCTTCTTTTCCTTCTTCTATTCCCTCTTCCCTGGCAGAATTTAATTCTGAATAATAACTCCATCTTGCTAATTCTCTTTCTTCGTATAGTTCCCTTTCTTTCGGATCCATACTCATTGCATATAATTCTGCTTTCGCTTTTTTTACTTCTTCATTTACTTTCTCTGCCATTTTTATTTTCTCCTCCTCTCCTGTTAGTAACCATAACCATTGACTTAATCTATTTTCTATTCCTGGTTTTTTCTTTATAAATTTGGGTAACTCTATAAAATGTATTTCTGCATTCTCTGTTACTAAACCATACTCTCCTTTATATCCCATATCTACATATTCGTGTTTTTTTACTTTATCAAATCTCATATGTGCTATGTTATGGTATATAAATCTTTTAATTCACTATTACATTCGTCTTTTGAAAATATTCTTTTAAATACATAATCATTTGTTAATGGAAGTATTTTATATTCCTTATCAGTTTTTTTGTTTTTTCTTAAACTCATTTTTCTCCTTTCTATTTTATCAAATTAATTATTACACTTCAATACTTAATTTGATAAAATTTTGTATTATTTGTATACTTTATATGAATTTATATTTTTATCAAATTCCTTATTATATTGAAAATTTAGAATAATATGATTAAAAAAGAAAGAGAGATATATTATTAACAATATGAATTCCTAAATATATTGAAACAAAATGTTTTATAATTTGTAATAATACACTTTTATTTTAATATTTATTATACAAAAGAATTTTTATACAATATTGATGAATTTTTTGATTTAATAAATTTTAAATTTTAGTTTTTAAAAGCTTTGATTTAAGTTTTTTTGAATTTGAAATAAAATATATTATTCATATAAATTATACTTATATAATTACATATTTTAGGAATTTTTTCAATACTTTTTTTGAATTTATGTAACTTTTCATCGCAAAATTCGACATTTTGTCTTATTTTTGCAATATAATACAATAAAAAAGCGAAAAATAATATTTTACTATTATTTTTCGCTTTTTAGTGTTATCTTTTTAACATTTTTGTAATTTATATTATACTCTATTTTTCAACTTAAACTTTTATGCTGTCTCTTTTTCTTGCTTTTCTGGCATTTGTCTTTTTTTCTTTTTATTTTGTTTTCCTTTTTCTTTTTTGTTTTCATCAATTACTAAGTCTGGTCCTTTTTCTCCTAATACTGTTTGTTTTGTTATTACACATTTTATTATATCAGGATTTGAAGGAATATCAAACATAATATCTCTCATTATTTCTTCTATAATAGAACGTAATCCTCTTGCACCTGTTTTTCTTTCTATTGCTTTGTCTACTATTGCTTCTAATGCTTCATTTTCAAATACAAGTTCTACTCCGTCTATTTCAAATAATTTTTGATATTGTTTTACTAATGAATTTTTTGGTTCTACCAATATTTTTATTAATGCATTTTTGTCTAATTCTTGTAGTGTTGCAATTATTGGTAATCTTCCTATAAATTCTGGTATTAATCCATATTTTAGCAAGTCTTGTGGTAATAATTCTTTAAATGTTTCATATCTATTTTCTTCTTTTTTGCTGTCTATTTTTGAACCAAATCCTATTGTCTTTTTGCCTGTTCTGTCTTTTATTATGTTTTCTAGTCCTTCAAATGCTCCTCCACATATTATTAGGATATTTTCTGTATTTATTTGTATTAATTCTTGGTTTGGATGTTTTCTTCCTCCTTGTGGTGGCACTGATGCTATTGTTCCTTCTATTATTTTTAGTAATGCTTGTTGTACTCCTTCTCCGCTTACATCTCTTGTTATTGATGGATTTTCTGATTTTCTTGATATTTTGTCTATTTCATCTATATATATTATTCCTTTTTCTGCTTTTTGTATATCTCCATCTGCTGCTTGAATTAGTTTTAATAAGATATTTTCAACATCTTCTCCAACATATCCTGCTTCTGTAAGTGTTGTAGCATCTGCTATTGCAAATGGTACATCAAGTATTTTTGCAAGTGTTTTTGCAAGTAATGTTTTTCCAGAACCTGTTGGTCCTAATAATAATATATTACTTTTTTGAATTTCTACATCATCATCTTTTTGTGTATTTTCTTCATGTGCTATTCTTTTATAATGATTATATACTGCTACCGCTAATGTTTTTTTAGCTTCTTCTTGCCCTATTACATAATCATCTAATATTTTCTTTATTTCTTGTGGACTTGGTACATTATTTAGTTCATTTAGTGTATATCCTGCTTTTTCATCATCATATATATCTGCTTCTATTATACTTGTACACAAGTCAACACATTCATCACAAATATATACTCCTGGACCTGCTACTATTTTTCTAACGTTTTCTTGCGATTTTCCACAAAATGAACATCTTACACTTTTTGGTACATCATTTTTTGCCATTTTTACTCTCCTTATTCTTTAAACTGTTACTATTATATGCCCATTGTTTAATTTTTTATACTTTTTTATTATATAATTTTAAAGTTTATTCCATTTATCTTATTTAATATTTATTTTTTAATCCAATAATTATTAAATAAATTCATAATTAATTTATTAATATAAAAATATTGCATATAATTTGTTTAATTATTTTCTTTTGTCCATAATTCCATCTATTAATCCATATTTTAAAGCTTCTTCTGCTGTCATATAATTATCTCTTTCTGTATCTTTTTGTATTTGTTCAACTGTTTGACCTGTTCTTTCACTTAAAAATTTATTTAATTTTTCTCTTGTTTTTACTAAGTGATCTGCATGTATTTTTATTTCTGTTGCTTGACCTGATAGTCCTCCACCACCGATTAATGGTTGATGTATTAATATTTCTGCATTTGGTGTTGCAAATCTTTTTCCTTTTTCACCAGCTGCAAGTAATGCTGCTCCCATGCTAGCTGCCATTCCTATACATATTGTTGATACTGGACATTTTATATAATTCATTGTATCTATAATTCCCATTCCGTCTGTTATTGAACCTCCTGGTGAATTTATGTATAAGTTTATATCTTTATCTGGGTCTTCTGATTCTAAGAATAATAATTGGGCAATTATTAAACTAGATGTTGTTGGATTTACATCTTCTCCTAAAAATATTATTCTATCTTTTAATAATCTTGAAAAGATATCATATGATCTTTCCCCTTTGCTTGTTTGTTCTATAACATATGGTACTAAACTATTTTTTTCTAACATTATAATTCCTCCTTTATACTTTTACAATATATTCTAAACATTAATAAATGTCAAAAAAGCTGGAATTAAAATTTTACTAATAAATTTACACCCCAGCTTTTTTATGCAAGCATTTATTTGCTACTTTTATTTTTCACTTTTACTTTTCTCACTTTTTGTTTTTTCACTTTTACTACTTGCTTTTTTTATTTTTGCATTTTCTACTAAGAAGTCTATTGCTTTTTCTGATTCTAAACCTTGTTTAATATAATTTCTTACATTTTCATTTTTTAAGAATTCTTCATCATTTTCTTTTCCGTAGTTTTTTGCCATTTCTTTTATTTTTTCATCTACATCAATTTCTGGTACCTCTATTTTTTCTGCTTTTATTACTGCTTCTATTGCTAAACGTGATTTTATAGCTTCAATTGCTTGAGGTTCATATTCTTTTTGCATATCTTCTTTTGTTTTACCCATTATTTGAAGATATTGTTCTAATTTTAATCCTTGATATGATAATCTTTGTTCCATATCTTTTAACATGTTTTCTGTTTCTGTTTCAACCATTCCAGATGGTATTTCTACTTTTATATCTTCACAAACAGCTTTTATAACTGCATCTTGTGTTTCATATTTAGCTCTATCATCATTTTGTTTTTGTTTCTTTTCTTTTATGCTATCTTTTAATTCTTTTAAAGTATCAAATTCGCTAACATCTTTTGCAAATTCATCATCTAATTTTGGTAATTCTTTTTTCTTAATTTCATTTACTTTTACTTTAAAAGTAGCATCTTTTCCAGCTAAATCTTTTGAGAAATATTCATCTGGGAATTTTACTTTTATATCTTTTTCTTCATCTGTTTTCATTCCGATTATTTGGTCTTCAAATCCTGGTATAAAAGTATTGCTTCCTATTTCTAGGTCATGATTTTCTGCTTTTCCACCTTCAAAAGCTACTCCATCTACAAATCCTTCAAAATTAATATTTGCGATATCTCCTTTTTCAACTGGTCTATCTTCAACTGTAATTAATCTTGAATTATGTTCTTGCATATGGCTTAATTCATGGTCTACATCTTCATCTGTTACTTTATATTCTATTTTTTCTATTTCTACACCTTTATATTTTCCTAATTCTACTTCTGGTTTTGTTTGGAAAACTGCTGTAAATTTTAAGTCTTGTCCTTTTCCTATTTCTTGTACTTCTATATCAGGTCTGCTTACTACTTCTAATTTATTTTCTTCAACTGCTTTTGCTAATTCTTCTGGAACTAATTCATTAAAAGCATCTTCGTAGAAAATTTCTTTACCATAATATTTTTCTACTATATTCATTGGTGCTTTTCCTTTTCTAAATCCTGGTATATTAAAATATTTTGCACTTTTGAAATATACTTTTTTTATAGCTTCATCAAATTTTGCAGCTTCAATAGTCATCTCTAATTTTACTTCATTTGCGTTTTTAGTTTTTTCTACTTTACATTCCATATAATTCAATCCTTTCTTTAATCTTATAGCTTATTTATTATACCACATTTTTCCTAATTTGCAAGGTTTTTTAATTATTTTTTCAAAAATACTTGTTTTTTTATGACTTTTGTGTTAAAATTGTCAATAGTCAGTTTATTTAAGTAAATTAGGAGGTGCAATTTAGAAATGGCAAAATGTGAAATTTGTGATAAATCAGTAAATCATGGAAATAAACTTAGCATAACTCGTTCTCATATAAGTAAAAGAAGCCCTCGTACATGGAAACCAAATTTAAGAAGCGTAAAAGTTATGGTTAACGGTGAAGCTAAGAGAATGCATGTATGTGCTAAATGTTTAAAAAGCGGTAAAGTAAAGAGAGCATAACAGCTCTCTATTTTGTTTTTTTAATCTTTTATTCTAAATATAAATTTAACAAATCCCCTTAAAAATTTAGGAACTTTTTTTACTACAATAGTCATATGTATCCCTCCTTTAAATTAACATGCAAGCCACATAAACCCAACACATATAATTGTTAGTCCTATTATAAATAACCATCCTGCTGTTGGAAGTAGTAAAACCAATAATATTCCTAACCCAAAACCTATCAAACAAATTGCACATGTTTTTTTAAAAAATTTGAACATCTTACTACCTCCATTCTTTTGTATATAATATTCATCAATTTTCTTTTTGTTACTTTTATGTTCCCTAATCCTTATTTGCTTACAATAAAAATCAAAAAAACAACAATTTCAAAAAAATATTTAATTATTATTTGACAATTTTCGTTCTTCTTTTTAAAATATAGTTGAGGTGATATTATGAATAAGACAATTGCCAAAGATATTGTTTATAAATTAAGAGAAGCATATCCTGATGCTACATGTAGTCTTGATTTTACTACTCCTTTTGAATTAGTTGTAGCTGTTATGCTTTCAGCACAATGTACAGATGAAAGAGTTAATAAAACCACCCCTGCCCTTTTTAAAAGATGTAAAACAATTGAAGATTTTGTAAATATTCCTATTAATGAATTAGAAGAAATTATTCACCCATGTGGATTTTATAAAAATAAGGCTAAAAATATAAAATTATGTGCAAAACAAGTATTAGAAAATTTTAATGGTGTTGTACCTCAAACAATGGACGAATTATTAACATTAGCAGGTGTTGGCAGAAAAAGTGCAAATGTTATTTTATTAGAAGTTTTTGGAATAGCACAAGGAATTGCAGTTGATACACATGCTAAAAGAATTTCTAATTTAATGGGTCTATCTTCTAATAAAGAACCAGAAAAAATCGAACAAGATTTAGTCAAAATTTTTCCAAAAGATTTATTAAAAGATATTAATCACCTTTTTGTATGGCATGGTAGAAATACATGTATTGCAAGAAAGCCAAAATGTGATATTTGTCCTGTAAATATGTATTGTAAACATTATAAAAATAATTAAAAATTGCTGTTTTTAGAATATTCTAAAAACAGCAATTTTTAATTATTGAAATTTCTTCCATTTTGTGATATAATAGTTGTTACATTAATTTATTTTATAGGAGTGAATTATGAACAATAAACGTAATCTTTTTAAAACCTCACTATCTGTTCCAATATTCGAATCTTATAATAAAGCAATATTTAATTTATTAAAAACACCAGAATACAGAAATTATACAGATGTTGTTTTATCAACATTTGGTCAAGAATTAGAAAAATATTTAGACCCACAAAATTTCAGATTAAAATATAGATATAAATCAGAAAAAAGTTTTAACAAAAATATTTCTAAGGATACAAAAATAAATGAAAATAATTTTTCATCAGACTTTAATAAATATATAACTTATGATATTATAGGAATGAGATTAGTTATTGAAAATGTACCAGAAAATTTTAAAATAAATGATAATTTTATTTTAAAATGTAAAAGTATGAAAAAACTATTAACTAAACAATTATATAGTTTAATTACAGATGAAAATTTGCAAAATAATCAATCAAACACTAATCTTGCGGAACATTTAGGAGCTCAAATTAAATATTTAGATTCTTGCATTAACTTTTCTCAATTATTATCTCGAAGAAATGAGCTTAATAAAAAAGTTCAAAAAATGCAAGAAAATGGTTCTATTGATAATTGTTCTGATGAAGACTTAAAATCTGCTAAAACTATTTTAAATAATTTAAATAACTCATTGGGTATGATTGTAGGAGATTTTTGTATAAGCGAAATCTTTGCTAATTCAGATAATATAAAAAAATTAGGACTATATTTAGATAGTAATAGAGAAAAATATTTTAATGATTCTTCTGGTTATAATTCTAAACACTTTTGTATAAAAAGTACCTTATACCCTAATTGGATTTCTGAATTACAAGATAGGTCTTCATTTGTTGAATTTTCGTCAAAATATGGACCTAATACACATGATAAAATACCTGGCAAAAAGAGGAGATTACTTCCTTTGCCAAAATTTTCTAACAAAAATGATATAAATAGATATATTTCTAGAATAGAATATGTATTACCATTATATACAAAATATGTTTCTAATGGACAAGTAAAAAAATATACTAAAAAAGAAGATGTAAAACATTATTATAAAAAATTATTTTTAGAAAATCCAGATTATGCAAAACAAGTAAGTAGAATTTCACATGATAGACCGACTATTATTTATACTCCAAAATTAGAAAAAGATATAGAAAAATCTATTTAAAAAATTTATAATTAAAATGGAATTATAAGGTGATGAATTATGAAAAGAGAAGATTTTAAAGATACTCTAAAATTTAATAGTACTGATATATTAGAACAAAAAGAACAATTAGAAGATTATTTTAGCAATTTAAATGATATATATGTAAAAGCAAATAGTTTTGAGGTAAAAGAATATTATTCTTATTTATCTGCTGCTATCTATTTAACATTTAGAAAAATGTATCCAGATTTGTCTATATATATACCAATTAGAATAAAAAGTGATAATAGCACTATTAAAAATTATTCAAAAGAGTTTCAAAAAGATGTTTTAACAAAATATGATTCAGAAAAAAATGAAATAGATTTATCTGGGATTTCTAAGGATTTTGTTGCTGCTACAATAGTATTAGACCATATTAATACATCAAGAGAATCAAAAGTAAAATATTCTTCTAAAAAAATTGATGAGTATACAAAATTAAAAGATGAAATACTTTCATTTGTAAACGAAACTAATTCTTTAATGGAAAATAATATGATAGATGAAAAAACATATATAAAATTAAAAGAAAGAACATTAGAGCTTATTCTACGTTCTACATATCCTGATAAATGTATTAATGAAAGAACTATATCATATGATACAGAATTAAAAGAAGTACAGAAAAGTTATTCTATAAAAGATGAAACTAATTCTTTCTTACCAAGTATTACAGAAGACCAGATTTCTAACTTAAAAAGTTTGTTATTAGAATTACGTTCTAGATCTAGTGATAAATTGCAACAAGAAACTTTAAAAGAAACTATACCAAATATATTTAATTCACCATTAATAAAAAATGCATTAATGGCTGACTTTGAATTAGAAAAAGAAGTAATAAAACCAAATGGTTTTGTAGCTTTATATTATAAAATACATACACCATTTGGAGTATTAGAACTTCAAGCACAATCAAATAAAAGATATTATATAGCTAAAAAAGGTTCTGCATTTCATAGTGGAATGGGAAAAGAGATTGATATAACATCATTTTTTGAACTTGTAGATCCAGATGATGAACATCCATTAAGTTTCTATTTAAGTAAATTAGATAATATACCAGCTAATGAATTACTTTCTGATGTTGAAATACCAGAGTTCAAAACAGAAGAAGATAAATATAAATTTTTAAATAGTCCTGATGGAAAAAATTATAATTTAACATTAGAAACAAATGAATATATGTCACATATAAAAATAAAAGATGAATATACTTATACACCAAATACTTCTATAAAAACACAAATATATAACCCTATTACTAAGAAAAATGAGATATTCGAAATACCAGCAGAATTATCTGACTCACAAGTTCAAACTCCTGTGACAATGGATACTAACACTTTTATATTGGAACTTGCAAAATCAATTTCTCCTTTTATGGGAGTTTGTAGTTCTGGACATACCTCTTTTTCAACAGCAAGTGTTAATCCTAAGAATTTAGTAGGAGAATTTACAGAAATTCTAAGAAAAAAAGATACAACTTCATGTTTAGCTAATATATTAGTACAACGTTTAAGAGATATATTGAAAAATACTCATGACCAAGATTATGAAGATAATTTAAAAATTAAAGATGCTCTTCCAAGAGATATTGCAAAAGAAGATATTGTTCAATATGCATCTAAATTGCAAGAAAAATTAAAAGAACAAAATAATAATCTTCATTCAGAATCACAATCTATTGAAGAAGATTCTAGATAAAAAATAAATAGGTATTCAAAGAAAAATCTTTTTATACCTATTTATTTTTTACTTTACTTATAGCAAGTCCATCTCCTACTTCTAAAATTTCAGTTTCAAGATTTGGATTTTCACTAACTTCTTTTATATATTCTCTTAAATTTCTAACTGCTGTTCTTTGTTTATGTTTATTATAGTCACTCATAACATAACCTTTATATAAAATATTATCTGCAAAAATAACTCCATCTTCTTTAATCATCCTTAAAGCTTCTTTTAGAAAAAATGGATATTTTCCTTTTGCTGCATCTATAAAAACAGCATCATATTTTTCATTTAAAGTTGGTAATATTTCTACTGCATCTCCTTCATAAATGTTTATTTTTTCTTTTACTCCAACTTTTTCAATATTAATTTTAGCTTCTTTTACTCTTTCTTCATCTCTTTCTATTGTGTCAATAATTCCATCTTCATCTAAAAAATCTGAAAAACACATTGCAGAATATCCAACTGCTGTTCCTATTTCTAATATGCGTTTTGGCTTTTTATTTTTTAAATATTTCTCTATTACACTTAATGTGTCATCCATTATTATTGGTATATGGTCTTCTAATGCTTTTTCTTTTATCTTATCTAATTCTTTTTTATTCAATATAATCCCTCTTTATATTTGTGAGTTTTATTTATTTCTATTAGCTCTTTCTCTTTCTTTTGTATCTAATATTTTCTTTCTTAATCTTATAGATTTTGGTGTTACTTCAACTAATTCGTCATCTTGTATAAATTCGATAGCTTTTTCAAGTGACATTTGGATTGGTGGTACTAAACGTAGAGCATCATCTGAACCAGAAGCTCTTGTATTTGTTAAGTGTTTTTCTTTACATACATTTATTGCTAAGTCTTCTCCTCTTGAATTTAGTCCTACTATCATTCCTTCATATACTTCTACACCAGGTCCGATGAATAAATCACCTTTATCTTGTGCATTGTATAAACCATATGTTACAGATTTTCCATTTTCAAATGCTACTATTGTTCCTCTTACACGAGCTTGGATATCTCCTTTGTATGGTTCATA